>DATNDF010000104.1 GCA_035607015.1 Candidatus Angelobacter sp.
AACCTGAAGCTCGGCTTCACGCTCGTGGAAATCATGATCGTGGTGGCCATCATCGGTCTGTTGGCGGCGATTGCGATTCCCAACTTTGTGAGGGCGCGCACAACGGCTCAACAGAACGCCTGCATCAACAACCTGCGACAGATCGACAGCGCCAAGCAGCAATGGGCGTTGGAGACACGCCAGGCGACGAACGCGACACCGGTGCAGACCGACATTGACCCGTATCTCGGCCGGTCCGGCAGTGCGACGAACGTTCTCTGCCCCTCCGGTGGCCAGACCGCGACGTTTGCGTCGAGCTACACGATCAATTCAGTATCGCAGGCCCCGGCTTGCCAGATCCTGCCCGCCGCTCACGTGTTGCGGTAAAAAGTAACACATTACAAAAGGCTTGGGAGTTGCTCCCAAGCCTTTTTTGTTTATAGGTGCGATCGACAGGAGGATCGCACGGCTCACTTCACGTAGTTGTTGGCTACTGTCAACAAAAGCGAGACCGCCCAGCGAAGGGCGTAAAATCCAGAATGTTTTCACAAATCCATCGACCTGGCGGGAGCTTCATTTTGAGCGCGGTTTCGGTGGCTCAATAGCGCGTTGTGTTTGTTGCGCACGTTCATTCCAGCTCGCAACAACATATTTAATCGATTTCGATCCATGGTGATGAAATGTCTAGCCAGACAGTCAAAACCTCGTATCATTGCCGCTTGAATTAGCCGGTTTCCTAAACCGTCGTGTCTTTTGGGTACAGGGTATCGCTGCTGCATGCAGTAACGGGTGGAAATCCGATTGGCATGAAGTCCATCTTGAAAATCCAGGATCTTGTGGTTGAATTTCGGACGCGCGAAATCGGGCAGAAAATAAAGGTCGCCGTCAACCACCTGAGCCTGGAAGTTTTTCCGGGAGAAGTATTTGGTTTTTTGGGGCCCAACGGCGCCGGCAAAACCACGACCATGAATGTTTTGCTGGGCTTTGTCCCGGCCACTCATGGCTCAGCCTATATTTTTGATGTGAACGTCCGCGAGCCGATCGCGCGGCAACGGATCGGTTATCTCCCCGAACTTACTTATTACTACAAGTTTCTCACAGCGGAGGAGCTGTTGCGCTTTTACGCGAGGGTATTCCGAATTCCACGCGCCGAAGCCGGGCCGCGGATCGACGAGGTTTTGAAGCTTGTCGAATTGAACGCTGCGCGCGCGCGTCCGATCAAGACCTATTCCAAAGGGATGCAGCAAAGGGTTGGCCTGGCACAGGCGCTGATCAATGACCCCGACCTGTTGATCCTGGACGAACCGACCAGCGGGCTAGATCCGATCGGCCGAATGAAAGTGCGCGAAATAATCCAACGGTTGAAAGCCAAAGGGAAAACCGTCTTCTTTTCATCGCACGAACTGGGCGAAGTCGAGACGGTGTGTGACCGCGTGGCGATTCTTCACAACGGCGAGCTGAAGGCCGCCGGCCGCGTAACCGACCTGGAGGAAAAATACAAATGCAACCTTGAACAGGCTTTCCTCAAGGTGATCGGCTACCAACCCGGTTTATGAACAACGCTCTGGCGATCGCGTCTATCGTCGTCAAAGAACTCTACCGCCGGAAAGATTTTTACGTTCTTTTTGTGCTGACCGCGGTCATTACACTGTTGATGGGGTCTCTGAATTTTTTTAACGACGACAAAATAGTCCGCTACCTCAAAGAAATCTGTCTCCTGCTGATTTGGATTTCGGCGCTCGCCATTGCCGTTGGCACTTCCGCCCGGCAAATACCGTCCGAACGCGAAAACCGAACCATATTTCCGTTGCTTGCCAAGCCCGTTACTCGCGGGCAGATGATCGCGGGTAAATTTCTCGGATGCTGGCTGGCGTGCGGGGTGGCTCTGATCGTGTTCTACCTTTTCTTCGGTGTCGTAGCCGCATCGCGAGAGCACCAGTGGCCCCTGGCAAGCTATTTTCAGGCGCTTTGGTTGCACTGGTGGATGCTGGCGGTGGTCATTGCCGTCACTTTGCTTGGATCCCTTGTGTTTGCCGCGCCATCGTCCAACGCGACAATCTGCCTTCTCGTCATCGTGGGCATTCTGCTGCTCGGAAGGCACCTGAACAAGATCGCGATTCAAATGGCGGATCCAATGAGCGCCGTGGTTTACGGCGTCTATTTCGTGATTCCACACCTGGAGCTGTTTGACGTCCGGGACCTGATCGTCCACAACTGGGAACCAATAAACTGGCTTGTTTTCGCCGGAGCGACGCTTTACGCGGCAGCTTACACCGCCGTTTTTTTGTTCGCTGCCTGGCTCGTCTTCCGCCGTCAGCCGCTGGCGTGAAAGTGCCATGCCCGCATCTTCACTTACATTCGCCTTTCTGCTTACAGTTTGTTTCACGCTGGCAACGTGGTTGCAGCCGTGGCACCAGAGCTGGGCGGGAGGACGCTCTCAATCCGGCAGCCTGCTCGACGTAGTCGTCGGAGACAGTCGGAAGCTGTTCGCGAACCACTTTTTCGTCAGAGCGGACGTTTACTTTCACAGCGGTTATTACCCGTCGATCTTCGATCAGGCAATCGGTGGTGCTCCGCACATGACGGCCGTCCAGAACGCTGCAGCCGGATCTGAAGCGGCGCGTGAATCCGAACCCGCTGAGGGAACCGGATTTCTGGGGCCACCTCGTGACTGGATCGACAAGTTCGGCCGCAATTTTTATCCATCCCACCACTCGCATCTCGACAAGCCGGGTGAGGCACGCGAGATACTTCCCTGGTTACGCATCGCCGCCGACCTCGACCCGCATAAGGTCGAGACCTATACCGTCGCCGCTTACTGGTTGCGGCAACACCTGAACAAGGTGGACGACGCGGAACAATTCCTGCGCGAGGGATGGCGGGCCAATCCGGACAGCTACGAAATCCTGTTCGAACTGGGCCGCGTCTTTGACGAGAATCGCCACGATGTCCAACGCGCGCGCAATGTCTTCGAACTGGCCCTGCGCAAATGGCAGGAGCGTGCCGCGCGGGACGGCAAGCAGAATGAATTCCTGCTCGAACAGATACTCGCCCATCTCGCTGAAATCGAATCGCGCGAAGGCCACTATGAGAAAGCCCTGTCTTATCTTGGCAGAGTCAAAGAGATTTCTCCGCGACCGGACGCCATCCAACGACAAATCGATGAGTTGAAGAAGAAACTGGCGGGCGCGACCTCGAACAATAACTCGGAGCCGCCTCAAGGTGGCAAAAACTGATCGACCGATTCGAGAGTCGTGGATGAATCGGGTTCCCGGGTTCTTTGGCGTTTTCCTGCCCCCGGCATGAGTGCTGCCAGGCATCCGAGCATCGTAATCCCGGAGAGCCCCATCCCGGCGAGAAACCTCCCGTCGCGATAGACCAGTTCGACCTTGTGTCGGCCCGCAGGGATTTGCAAAGCCTGGTACGCGTGATTGGCGCGCCAGAGTCGAACGGGCTGGTCATCCACATATGCCCGCCAACACGGATAAAATGTTTGGGCGGCCACAACCATGCTTGGCTGTTTCGCTTCCGTTTCAAACACGACGCGATGGGCAGAACAGGTTTGAGAAAGGATGCGCACCGACGTTTGATTGGTTATCGTGACGAGTGTTCTGGCTTGAAGCGGGAGATACACGACGCGGCGAGGATCGAAGGCCGGATCCAACAACCCCTGCAACGAGCCGGCGGCATCCAAAAACACGGGCTTTTGACCGGCCGTCACCAGCGGCAAGTAGGTCGAGCGTGCCTCCCAATCGAAAGGCCTCTTCCCCGGAGCCGTGATCTGGCAAACACCCACGAAGTCCGCCAGGTTGGCCGCGAAATTGTTGGTTGAAATGTGGAACATTTCCCCGGTCAGGAACTTTTCGTTCAGATAGTTTTTGGGCAGCACATTGGTTGAAATGTACAGAGCCGTCCGGGCCTCAAATTCTTCCTGCGGATAAAGGGAAAAAAAACCATCTACTTTTGGCACGCCGTCCAGCAAGTTGCTGTCGGAAAACAAACCCAAACGGTCGTTCAAGTAGGTGTTGTAAGGATCCGAAAGAAGGGTGAAGTGATATTGCCAGGTTGCGCTAAAGCTGATCATGGCTCTCGAATCGCCCAGTTTTGGTTGAGGCTTTAACTCCTTTATTGGTTGTAGCCCGGGCTCGTAAACGGCCCTCTCCACGGTCGGATTTTGTGAAGGCGCGTGAGTGACAACATCCAGCCAAAGCAGCACGATTGAGCCGATTCCCAGCAGCCATCGAGTTCGGTTTGTGACGCCTTTTGTGAGGGCATAGAAAGCCCCCAAAATCACTAGGAGGAAAGCGCCGCGTGTCAGCCCATTTTCCTTGATGACCGTCCACGGCGGCTGCTCACCGGGATTGCGTTGCGCAATCCGGAGGGCAATCGTGATGAATAACAGGAAAACCAAACCGATGGAAAAGAGTCGGCGCGCGTTTTCTCGGATTTTCCCGCGCCCGGCGTGTAGCATTTCCCGCACAGCGAACGCTGCGAGCAGCGGTATCGAAAATATCGCCGGAAACACGAACTTGATCGGAAAGCGCATGAAGCCAATCTGAGAGAAGAACCGCTTGATCCAGGCGTACAAATATCCGGCATCTCCCAAAGCGAGAATCATGCTGACGACGGCAATGGCCCCCAGCAGACGCACCCTCCAGTTACGCACCCGGAAAACCGCAAATACCGCCAATGCCAGCATGCCGATTCCCGTGTAGTAAGAGGAGATCATCCCTTGATCGTATTGCATGTACGGTCCGGCGGGCGTCTTGAAGCAGTGAAACAGCGGCACAAACAGATTGGCCCAGCCTGTGGGAGGCATCGACCACTCACTGCTGCCGTAACTCGCGGTCCGTTGTGAATGCCCCAGTAATTCGAGGAACGGAAGTAAAAGAACCGCGGTCAACCCAGTGATCGTCAACACGATGAGACCGAATCTTCTGAGTGAACCGAATGCAGGCAGTTTTCCAAACGCACAGTGGCCAAACCAAAGACAGCTGACCATGAGCCATGTGACCAGGACGAACTCAGGCGGTCCGGCCAGCATCTGCAAGGCTCCTGTGACCGCGGCGCCAGTCACAAACCTGCCTCCCTGGCGCCATGCGCGCTCCACCGTCAACACCACGAACGGCATCCACGCAAGCGACGCCATGCAGTGAGGCCACATCAAACAACTCAAGGTGAACCCGTTGAAGACAAATCCCAGCCCCGCCACCGAGGCACCGAGTCGGTTTCCCGTCCAGCGATAGGCGAGCAGGTACATTCCAAGCCCTGCCAGAAGAAGGTGAGCCAGGCAAAACACTCCCAGAGACCAGGAAAGCGGCAGGAGCAGATAAAACAGCGAGCCAGGGTATAATACCAGGGTGTTCCATTGCGCGAGGAAAGGGACGCCGCAGTCATTCAAGGGATTCCACAACGGAACTTCCCCTCGCCAGAAGCTTTCACGATGGTAAAAAGCGAGCGGATAACCAAAGAGGCCGTAGTCACGAAATATGAACGTGCGGGTCCCTAATACAACGTCCGGAAAGAAAACAAAAATGAACAGTGCCAGCAGAACCACAAAGCGGCCGGGAGTGAACCATTCATGGAAGTTCTCTTTTTTATGGTCCATTTTCGATGGCCCGTTCGTGAAACAAAGCTCACGATGATTCGATCCTGTCAGATCGGGGCAAAAACCCAAGCGAAAATGCGCGAGTACGATCAGTCGGCTGTCTTGAAATGTTTTGGCCCGCCAGAACGGATTGAGGACGATCTGGCAACGCGTCTGCAGAATCCTCGAAGAATGAAGGCCAAAATCAGTGAAGATCGGGAGTGAGAAAAGGCCGCTCGAAAGACCGGATGCGTCTGGAAGGGAGGCTTCGCTGTTGAGCTACCGTTGTCTCATAGTCGGACCGTTGTGGTCTATTTCTGGAATCCTCAGATCTCCAGAAGCGAATCGCGAGGCCGGAGTGGTTCAAGCAAACTGCGGAGAGGGTTTGAAGTTCTGTGTTGAATCGGCAGGGCAAGTGCGCTGTTTTTTGCGGAACGGATTAACCCACAGACGGAAAGAGGTGTGTTAATTCTCTGGCGGCACGGGCTTTGCTCGGCCAGAATAGCTTCTGTTTTGACGTAACCGGGCGGGTCTATTGGATGCCCGGATGCAAATAGTTTTCAACCAGGAGCCGGCGATAGACATGAAAATAGTCTGTGCATGGTGCAACCGAAAGATCGGCGGTCAAGGGTCGCTACTGAGCCACGGCATCTGCAAAAAGTGTTTCATCGAACTTATGCAGACACAGTTTGATTTCATGCACACGTTGCCTGTTGTGCCAGGCGCATCTTTCGGATCCCGGCCGCGGAGCCAACTGCGCGCCCGCGAGTCGTCGGGCTTGCAGCAGCCTGCGCTTCAGCTCTTCGTCTGATCCCCACGCTGCGGCGGTTTCTTTTCGAGTTACCGAACGTTTGCGAAGGGCACTCGGGATTGTACGCAGAAGAGGTTGTCACACCCTGTCACCCAAACTGTCTCCCGTGATTTTAGAGCCGGCTTGCCTTGATAACCCTTCCGCGGCCTTGACGCGTCTGTCATCGGAGGTCCACACGGGGACCGTGCCTTTGCAAACATCTCGGTTCAAGGCGGACGATACAGGGGCTATTTCCGTCCGGTCCGTCAACGGCTTTTCTTTGACCGGCCTGAGCGATTCACTTAACGTTTTGTCTTGTGATTGCACGACACTGTCTGCTTTTTGCGGTGAAGTCTCCGCCCCCGAGCGGGCCGGGGCGGGAGTAAATTGAGCACTTCATTCGACAGAAGGATACTCGGGGGGTTCGTGTTGGCGATGGCCCTTTTGCTGGTGACAGGCACGCTGCTGTATCATAGCACTCTCAAACAAGCGGCAACGTCCGGCCGGGTGGCCCATACTCACGACGTGCTGTCGGAGATTCAGGACCTGCTTCTACATCTTACAGATGCGGAGACCGCGCGGCGGGGTTTCATAATGACGGGCCGGGACCGCTATCTCGCGCATTACAGCAACGCTGTCGAGAGGGTCACCAAAGCTCTCAATGATCTGCGCCTATTGGTCACCGACAATCCAAGACAGCGACAAGCCTGTGCCACCCTGGAGCCGCTGGTGAAACAGCGCTTCGAGGTTTACACGGAAAGCGTCAGGATACAGTTGGAAAAGGGGGCCGACGCGGAGGCGCAATTGAAGCTGACCGAACGAGGCCAGGAGGTCATGGAGCAAATTCGAGTTTTGATCGCGCAAATGGAAACGACTGAAACCGGACTGTTGCACGGGCGGCGCGCCGACGCGGAGATGAATTTGCGTGATACGAAACGATTTGCCCTGATCGGGTCGACCGCCAGCTTGACCGTGCTCGCATGGGTGTTTGTCCTGCTCACGCGCGAAAACGCGCGGCGCCGGCAGGCGGAGGCGGCTCTCCAGAGAATCAACGAAGAACTGGAACTTCGCGTCAAACAACGGACGGCCGAATTGACGCAGGTTCTCACTGGATACAAACAAGCCGAGCAGGAGATCAAGAAACTGAACGAGGACCTGGAATTGCGGGTCGTCGAACGCACCGCTCAACTCGAAACCGCCAACAAGGAACTGGAAGCGTTTTCCTACTCTGTTTCCCACGATTTGCGCGCTCCCTTGCGCCACATCGGAGGGTTTGTGGAGATGCTGCGGGAAGAGGCGTCGTTCGCCATGAATGACAAGAGCCGGCAGTACCTCCAGGTCATCCGCGATTCCGCGCGACAAATGGGCCGGTTGATTGACAATCTCCTGGCCTTCTCCCGGATGACGCGAGCGGAAATGAAGCACATGCGCGTCAGCATGGACGAGTTGGTGCGAGAAGTCATGGCCGAGACGCAAAGCGGGACCGCGGGCCGGGAGATCGAATGGCAGATAGACACGCTGCCTGTTGTCGAAGGAGACCGCTCGATGCTCAAGCAGGTCTGGGTAAACCTGATCTCGAATGCGGTGAAATACACACGTTTACGTGAGCATGCTCGTCTCGAAATCCGCTGCGCGAAGAATCCCGGACAGGAGTGGCAGTTTTCGGTGCGGGACAATGGGACCGGCTTCGACATGCGATACGTGGACAAACTTTTTGGGGTTTTCCAGCGCCTGCATCGCTCGGAAGAATTTGAAGGGACGGGCATCGGCCTCGCAAACGTGCGCCGGATCGTTCACCGTCATGGCGGAAGGACATGGGCCGAGGGTGCGGTCAACGAAGGCGCGACGTTTTATTTTACAATCCCCGCGAGAGACGATTAAGTCGCGCCGTTCGCGTCGGGCGCACCCCCCCTAGCAGGTCCCTTCTCCTATCGCCAGACGAACGTCGCGACCGACTCCGCGCCCATGGCGCTCTGAAACGACTTTCCCCGGCACTCCACCGCGAACGGCTTCGCGGATCCGGTCGTGTTGACGATGATCAGGGTGAACGACCCGTCAGGATTACGGAACGCCACGTTGTCAAACCCCGCCGTCCCCGGCGTGCTTTCGATCCGCACTGCGCCGCGCGGAATGAATTTCATAAACTGAGCGTAGCTGTAAAACTCGAACAGTTCCTCGACCCGCAGCGTGCTGGTATGCAGCTTCAGAATTGCACTTGTCGCGGGGAACGGTCCATTGTTGGGCTGGCCATTCTCATCAAGCATCGTCACCCAGGCGTTGTAAGTGCATGCCCAGTTCCGCAGTCGCTCGACAAGGTCGCGCGCTCCGTGGATTGAAAACACCGAGCCTTCCGTGAAGTAAATCGGCGAGCGCGGGAATTCCTCGTGAAAGATTGTCATGCCGGTCGGTTCGCCCTCGTAATGGTGGAACGCGACGCCGTCCACGAACGCCGCGGCGCGGGGATCGCGCAGGATCAGGCGCGGATGGCTCAGACCCTCGGAATCACCGCTGGGTTGCAGGTTGTAATTATGGTCGTAGCACCAGATTTTCGTCTTGAGACCGGCGCGTCGGAACGCCGGTCCGAGATGGTCGCGGATGAAATCTCGCTCCTGCGCGCCAGTCCAATGGCACGACGGATAAAACCATCTGGCGTCTTTTTCCTTCGACCGATCCACACCAGGTTCGTTTTGCACCGTTACTGCATAAATCGGAATGCCCTCTGCCTCGTACGCCTTGATGAAATTTACGAAGTAACGCGCATAGGCCGGATACCACTCGGGGAGCAACTCGCCGCCGATCAAGCTCCCGGTTGTTTTCATCCACCCCGGCGGGCTCCAGGGAGATGCGAAAAACAGCAGGTCGGGGTTTTTACGCCGCGCGAGCTTGAGGACCGGCAGCACATAGGCGCGGTCCTGTTCGATCGAGAACCGGCTCAATGCCGGGTCTGTTTCGCCGGAGGGGAGATCGTCATACGAATACCAGGGTTCTCCCGCAAAATCGGACGTGCCGATGCAAACGCGGATCAGGTTCATGCCGATGCCGGTCAGCGGGTTGACCAGGCGCTCGATGATTCGTTCACGCCCGGCGGGCGGCAGCCGGAAGAGATTTGAACACGTCGAATGTTCCAACGACGAGCCGAGCCCCAGAATGGTCTGGTATGTCTTCGCCGGTTCAAGCGTGATCACGTTTCCTGTGGAGGCATGCCTGTTCTCAAACGACAGGGGTGTTCCCCCGGTCAGGTGATGCTTCAGGTCGAGCGAAGTTGTCCAGACCCGCACCTCCGGTTGGGCGACGGATCGAAACGGCAGCAGCGCTGCGGCGACAAAAGAAAACAGCTTGATCGCCAGTTTTCCACTCAATCGGTCCCGGTCACTGGACATGAGCAAGCTTAACAATGACGTCCGGAGAAAGCCACCGAATCGTGCGCGCAAAGCATCGTTATATCCTTGAAATCGACTTCTGCCCGTCCGAGCATGCGGGCGCTGATTCATAGTGTATCCTTTGGATTGGCAGCCGGGCCGCGTGAGCGCTCAGACACACCCGAAGCTTGCGCAGTCCGGTTTTCTCAATTTGATCTGTCGCTACTTCAGAATGAAACATCCAGCGCCCCGTTGACGCGGATTCCCGGCTGTGATTCATTCGTGTCGCGTTTCAGGGCGCATCCGGGTCCGCGGAAAGGGCTGAGCCCACCTCAAAGCGTCAGCGCAACCATAACCTTGATGCTGCCTGCCCGCGGACCACAGGCGATAGCAGAAAGGTTACATGTCAAAACTGCTTCCTTCACGGCCGAACCTCGAACAGCTCAGGAACCAGGCCAAAGACCTCCGCAACTCTCACAGGTCAGGTGACTCCGCGGCCGTAACGCGCATCAGGAAAGGTCATCCTCAGTTGTCCAACTCTTCCGAATCAGGAGTCCGCGCCGCAAAATTCTCCCTCGCCGACGCGCAACTTGTAATCGCCCGCGAATACGGCTTCGCCAGTTGGCCAAAGCTGAAAGCGCATGTGGATTCCATCGCCCTCGAATCGAATGACCCGATGGAACTGTTCAAAAAGGCATTCATTGAACATGACGCTCCACTATTCCGCCAATTGCTCGAACGCTTTCCTTCGATGAAAGCAAAGATCAACGAGCCTGTCGCAGCTTTCGACGCTCCCTTGATTACGACGGTGCGGACCCAGGAGATGCTCGACGTACTGCTTGAGGCGGGCGCCGACATCAACGCCAGGAGCCGGTGGTGGGCCGGTGGATTCGGACTGCTGCACGGCGCCAAACCCGATCTGGCCGCTTACGCGATCCGGCGCGGTGCGATCGTGGACGTCCACGCCGCCGCGCGTCTGGGCATGATCGAAAAACTCCGTGAACTCATCTCCGGCGACCCGACGCTGGTGCATGCACGCGGCGGCGACGGCCAGACCCCGCTTCATTTCGCCGGCACGGTTGAAATTGCGGATTTCCTTCTGAATCACGGAGCGGACATTGATGCTCGCGACGTGGACCACGAATCAACTCCGGCACAATACATGGTAAGCGACCGCCAGGAAATCGCGCGCCACCTGGTTCGCCGCTGTTGCAAGACTGACATTCTTATGGCCGCGGCGCTCGGCGACGCCGACCTGGTTCGCAAACACCTCGATGCTGATCCCGACTGCATTCACGTGCGCGTGACTGACGGCCATTTCCCCATGAACAACCGGAGGTCCGGCGGAACCATCTACCAATGGACGCTTGGCTGGTATGTGTCGCCGCACGAAGTCGCGAAACGATTCGGACACGATGACGTCTTCCGATTACTGATGGAACGCAGTCCGGCGGATGTAAAACTGCTCGCTGCTTGCTGGGCGGACGACGGGACCTTGGTGAAATCACTGCTCGACGGGCATCCAGACCTCGTCGCCAGCCTGTCCAATGCCTTCCGCCGCCACGTTGCTCATGCCGCCCGAAACAACAATCTCGCCGCCGTGCGCGTCATGCTGGCGGCCGGCCTGCCCGTGGACGAGCCTGGCCAGCACGGCGCGACACCGCTGCACTGGGCGGCGTTTCACGGGAATGCCGGGATGGTCCGGGAAATACTGCGTTACAATCCGCCACTGGAATCGACTGACGCTGATTTTCGGAGCACACCGCTGGGCTGGGCCATACATGGTTCTGAAAACGGCTGGTATTGCCGGACCGGTGATTATGCCGCCACGGTTGAATCGTTGCTTCAAGCCGGGGCGAAGGTCCCCAATGAAAAGGTCGGAGGCACGGAAGCCGTGAAGGCGAGACTCCGGCAATACGGCGCGAAGGATTGATGGCGGCTCGTGATTCGAGCCCGGTTTTGGTTTGGGGGCTCCACGACCTCCCGGGCTCTGGATTGAACGGTCCGAATGACGTGGCGGGAAATACCTCTGGCACTTGCCTGGACCGTAAAAGACCGGTTCAGACGCTAAGAGGCGGAACTTTCGTCCTTCACCCGGCGCAGATTCGCTTTCAACGCTTCGGCCGTGATTTCCCGTTCCCATCGGCTGATGACCAAAGTCGCCACGCCGTTGCCGATCAGGTTGGTGACCGCACGGCACTCGCTCATGAAACGGTCGATGCCAACCAGCAACGCCAGCGACGCGAGCGGAATCTTCGGCACGACCGCCAGCGTGGCCGCGAGCGTGACGAACCCAGCGCCCGTCACGCCGCTGGCGCCCTTGGACGAAATCATGGCGACGAGCATCAAGGCAATCTGGTCCCGGAGGTTGAGCGGCGTGTTGGTCGCCTGCGCCAGAAAGATGGCCGCCATTGACATGTAAATGTTGGTGCCATCCAGATTGAAGCTGTAACCGGCCGGGATTACCAGGCCGACGGTCGAATCTACGCAACCGAGCCGCCGCATCTTCTGGATCATGCCCGGCAACGCTGTTTCCGACGAACTGGTGCCGAGCACGAGCAGCAGTTCCTCCCTGATGCAGGACAAAAAACGGAAGATGGAAAACCCGCTCATCGCCGCGATCGCTCCGAGAACCCCGAAAATGAACAGCGCCGCCGTCGCATAAAAGCCGGCCATCAATGCAACCAGGCGGTTCAATGCCCCCAGCCCGTAACTGCCCACCGTGAACGCCATCGCGCCGAGTGCGCCGAGCGGCGCGGCTCTCACCACGATTCGCATGATCCCGAAAAAAATCTGCGAGGCATGATCGATCACACTTAACACGCGTCCGCGCCGGTCGCCCAGGGTGGAAATCGCGAACGCCGTCAGACCCGAGACCAGCAGCACCTGGAGCAAATCGCCTGTGACAAATGCGTCGAAGAGTGTGTTCGGAATGATGTTGAGGAGAAACGAGACCGGGTCCGTCGAATGCGCCTTCTGCGCATACGCCCGGCCGACCTCGGGATCGAGACCCTGCACTTGGATATTGAAGCCCGCTCCCGGTTTGAGCACGTTCACGACGATCAGGCCAATTATCAGTGCGAGCGTCGAAACCGCCTCAAAATAGATCAGCGTCTTAATACCGACACGCCCGAGCTTCCGCAGGTCGCCCATGGAGGCGACTCCGTGAACGACTGTGCAGAAGATGATCGGCGCAATCATCATCTTCACCAGTTTGATAAAGCCGTCGCCGAGCGGTTTCAGCGATTTGCCAAGGTCAGGGAAGAAGGCGCCGATCACGATTCCAAGCGCCACGGCCATCAACACCTGGAGGTAAAGTATGCGATACCACGATTTGCGGCGCGGTGGATTGGTGGAAAAGGTCGCGCTCAAACAGGCAGTGGCATGTGTGTCTGATGCGATACTAATCGGGTTCAGAGTTTTCTGCAACGGAGCGATCTCATCGTGGCACCCGGCGACTTCCTGACCGCACCGCTGCACCGTTCTCTTGTGGTCCGCACTCCCCCTTCGCGCACAGCGACCGCGACCGACGCTATCGGAGCGAAGGAGCGCTTGATGGTGACGACAGCAAACTCGCATCGCGTCGATTGAGGGCGATGCCGCAACGGTGAAGGCCGTGGTTAGGGGGCGACCTGTGCCTTATAAAACCTGCGCGGAAAGGTCATTGGTTCCAGATCGAGCCAATTCGTAGAGGTTCCGCTCAGAGTGACCGTCGCGTTCGTGCGCCACGGATTCGGTAGTTCCAAACCATCGGCGACGAGAATGTTATAGGAGGTTCCGGCCTTGCCCCTCAGTGTCAAATTCGCGTACTGATCGCCAAAAAAGTCCGTCGTGCTTATGCTTAAACTCGCCGATTCGTCATAGACATCCCGCACACCAGTGATCGCCATGTTGATTGTGCCGTTGAAATTGGCCGCGCCGACGAAATGATTGGTGCCGGTGGCGCTTGCGGGCGGCGTGATTACGTAACTCAGACTTCGCGACGCCCCATCCGAAAAAATCCATCTCACCTTCCCGCTGGAAAAAGTGCCCGGACTGCTGACTTGGGTCACCGGCCACCCTGTCGGGGGTTGGTCCTGAATCGCGTAAGAGGTCGTGCCGGCTGGCGGCGCAACGCTCAGCGTGACCGTGAACGCCACGCCGTTGGTGTACACCGGTGGCATGGAGCTGACCACCTGGGCCTGGACCGTCAGCGTCGCATCGGCAAAGTTGGTTCCCACCGAATTGCTCACAATCACCCGGTACGTCCCCGAATTGCCGGGACTCACGTTCGTGAGGGTCAGAGTATTGGCGGTGGCTCCGTTCATGTCCGCCCCTTGGAACTTCCACTGGTAAGCCAGGGGCGCTGCCCCGGAGGCGTTGGCGGTAAACACGACAGTTGCGCCGGCGTTGGTTGCCACCGAGGATGGCTGGATTGTCACTTGGGGCGGTTCAATTGCCAGAGTGCTGATTTCACCTGCTGTCAGTTCCCGGGAATAAACCCGGATCTCATCCAGTTTGCCCCGGAAAGCCGCAGGATAGCTAGGGTTGTCCCTTATCCCGATTGCTCCGTCAGTCGGAGGTGTATTTACAATTGATGTGCCAGAACCGAAACCGAGCGTTTGAGAAGTCTGCAAAACCCCGTTCACGTAAAACTTCGTGGTTTGGAAGTCTGTCCATGCCAGCGCGACGTGAGTCCACTGGTTTGGCGAAATGACGCCCGGAGGATAGGGCATCTGTCGGCCGCGGTAATTAGCCGTATTTGTGTACGCTCCACTGCCGATATAACCGTAAAGAAAACCGTAGCCGTCATATTCAAACATGACGCCGCTGTAAGATCCCGTCGTACTGAACGTGCCGCTTCGGAATATCGTGTACGACTCACCATCAGTCGCAGTCGGATAAATCCATGCCGTGATGGTCAAAGGGAAGTTGGGTTTTACTCCCTGGCCGATGTTAATGTAGTCGCTAGTGCCATTGAACAGGTAGGCCTGATTCGGCACTCCGTTCCTGTCCGTGGTCAGTTGCGCGCCCACCACGGTCCCGTTGTTGCCATTGGTGCTGGCGTCGTTGGCGTTTCCGGTGAAGGGATAATAGGCGATCAACCCATCGTCAATCGTGGCACCGAACGTTGGAAGCGGTAAACAAATCGCAGCCGCTCCGAACGCCAGCAAACGCATGGCGCCGCAGGGGCAAAGGAATGACAAACCGGACGATTTTGTCTTCATATTTCCGCGAAACTGAGTTCAGCAGATGGAGTGCCTATGGCAAACATGCTTCCGCTTTGATGGTCAACACATTGGCTTGCTTCCGCGCACAGCGATTCAGGCCAGCCAATCGAAACAGTCATTGGCTACGGCCCGGTGGCCCTTTTGACAGGAGGGTTCCGGAGCACTGGATACTCTTACAATCGAACTGGGACAAGAGGAACATTCCGGCCGCTTTTCAGCGTTGAGCAGGGTCAGCTCTCCATTTTTGGTTGGCAATTATTTTCGTTCCTGTTTTAACCGGTTCGCATGGTTGACGTGGTCAAGCAACTGGAAACCTACCTGCGAAGAAAGCCGGTGATCGGACGCAACGTTTACATCGCCCAGGGCGCCGTGGTCATCGGCGATGTCACGATCGGCGACAATTCCAGCGTGTGGTATAATGCCGTTCTTCGGGGCGACATCAATCGCATCGTGGTCGGCCATCATACGAACATCCAGGACAACGCGGTGCTCCACCTTGCGGACGACTACCCGTGTCTGGTCGGAAACCATGTAACGGTCGGACATTCGGCGATCGTGCATGCCTGCAGGATAGAAGACGAAGTATTGATCGGAATGGGAGCAACGATTTTGGACGGCGCCGTGGTCGGGGCGCAAAGTCTTGTCGGCGCTCACGCACTGGTTACTCAGAGGACGGTTGTTCCGCCCGGTTCACTTGTCGTGGGATCACCGGCAAAAGTTGTGCGACCCTTGACCGACCGGGAGCGGGCGGAACTCAGAATCTCGGCCGAAAAATACGCGAAAAACGCGACGTTCTGCCTGGGCACGTGAACGCCAACGCCATGTGTATCGCGCTTAAATGCACGCCGATCAAAACTGCGGCAATTCCCTAAAAACAAGATCGTTCTGTCATTCGGGGTGTGCAGTCAGACGCACAGTTCACAAGCGTTGGGATGATGTCATAGTCTCCACCGTCGCCCAGATTGGCACCGCTATCGTGATTGATGAATTCAGTCACAGTTCGGGCTGGGGACTTGAAGGTTTTCCTGTCTGATGGAAGACTGACGCAAAATGTTGACGGCTAGCATGCCGTAAGCTAGTTTCGGGTTGTTAACCCAGACGCTAACGAAAAAAGCGACAAGCATTTTATGAAAAGATCTATTGTTACTCGAGAGAGGTTTCACGCGAGAGCGTTCACTCTTATCGAACTGCTGGTGGTCATCGCGATCATTGCCATTCTCGCTGCCTTGCTCTTGCCGGCCTTGGCGAAGGCCAAAACCAAGGCGCAGGGTATTTTGTGCATGAGCAACAGTAAACAGCTGATGCTTGCGTGGAATTTGTACGCGGGAGATTTTAATGATTCACTTGTGCGATCGGCCGGACTGGACTCGCTTGTGGCCACGGTGAGCCCGACCAAGAATTATCCTCTTAATCAGTGGTGCATGGGCACGATGGACGCAGCCCCCAGTTGGACCAATTATATTTTGATACAGGACTCACTGCTGTTTCCTTACGTCAAGAGTCTGGGGGTATATAAATGTCCTGCTGATCGCAAGACAACCAAGGATCCTTACGGGGCCAAGGGTGGCGGAGTACCCACCGTCCGCAGTATGTCAATGAATGCGTGGATGAATCCTATCAACGCGTGGGCCGCAGATCACGTCATAGGCTCCCTCCCTTACTACCGGAGTTTCCGCAAATACTCGCACATCCTCAAGCCAAGTGAAACCTGGGTGACGTTGGACGAGAATCCCGCCAGTATCAATGACGGCTGGTTTGTCTGCCATCCCGCCAGCGCAAGTTGGGTGGATATTCCGGCGACCTACCATAACGGAGCCAATGGTATGGCCTATTCCGACGGGCATTCGGAGATCAAGAAATGGAGAGATCCGGCAATCACTGCTCACAATGCGGCAATCGGCGCATCGCCAAAGGACAAAAAAGTCGATTTGCAGTGGCTGGAGGATCGGACCACCTATTAACTGGCGGGTTTCGATGACGAACTGAGACCGGTTCGGTGTTTGGAAGCGCGAGTTGGTTACAAGCCTAAGCTTCGTGTTCTTCCGTAACCTCAGCCAGCCGAAGTCTTCTCTCTTGTAACCACCAAGCGACGCCAATAGTCTTAGCAACCAGAGCTGCCCAAGGGATGCGCGGACGATCCGTACTCGCGGGCGGCGAACAAACAACGAACAAGCAAACACTATGAAACGAAATCTGTACTCTGTTATTAAACTGACCGCATGCCTTCTGGTAACGCTCGGTTTTCTGGCCCAAGCCGAGGACAAAAAGTCCGATCCAACCGGCACCTGGAAATGGAGCTTTACGACGCAGAACGGTCAGACTCGGGAGACGACGCTCAAATTGAAGCTCGATGGCGACAAGCTGACCGGCAGCATTTCCGGTCGCGGCGGGGAGACAGACATCACGGAAGCAAAACTCGATGGTGAAAGCATCTCGTTCCAGGTGACCCGCGAGTTCAACGGGAACAAGTTCACTCAAAAATACACCGGCAAGATCAGTGGCGACACCATCAAGGGCAAAGTGGAATTCGAACGGAACGGCCAGACGCAGTCCCGCGACTGGGAGGCCAAACGCTCTGCCAAGGAAAAAGATTCCGATAAAAAATAGAGCTTCGGGAAGGTGACCCCTTAAGGTGTCTTCAACAGGCTTCAGTAACACGCCCGTCACTTTTGCGACGGGCGTGTTGTTTTGTACAGCATGACGTTTCTTCGACCGAGAGCGGGACCGGCGCGTTTACTCTGACCTCGTCCTGCCAAACAGCAGTCGCAGGCTGTTCAGCACGACCACGACCGTGCTCCCTTCATGTCCAACGACGCCAATCGTGAGGGGGATGCCACCAAACAACGCAAAGCCGACGAGCGCCACGACGGTACCGAGCGATACGAACAGATTCTGCCGGATCACACGGCGGGCGCGCTTGCTGAGCCGGAAGGCGGTGAGGAAATTCTCAAGGCGATCGTGCATCAACACGACCTCGGCCTGCTCGAGCGCGGCGTCCGACCCGCGGGCGCCCATTGCCACGCCGACGTGCGCAGCCGCCAGGCTGGGGGCGTCGTTGACTCCGTCGCCAACCATCGCCACGAGCTTCCCCTGTTGCGCGAACGAATGAATGACGGAGACTTTTTGCTCCGGCTTTAATTCGGCGCGGACGTCGTCGAGATGAAGCTGTTCCTTCAGGTGCCTGGCGTTGAGTTCACGGTCTCCGGTCAGCACAACAGTTTGCAGTCCCTCGCTGCGGAGTTCCTCGACGACGGGCCGCGCCTGGGGTCGGATGTCATCGCGCAGCAAAACCCGCCCCACGAGACCGGCTTTAGCCAGCCATACTTCGGAAAATCGCGCGTCCGTCGGCGGCACTTTCGCCGCAAATTGCGCGGCGCTGCTCTCGTTCAACCATTCGCGGCGCCCAAGCAAAACCTTGTCTTCCCCGAAACGGGCCTTGAGGCCGAGACCCGCCACCGACTCAAAATCCTCCAGGCCGAGCACGGGCAGCTGCTGCTGTTTTCCGTAACGTGTGATCGCCCTGGCCAGCGGGTGCGTGGAAAGCCGTTCCAGCGAATAAGTCAACTCCGCGACTTCGCGCTCCCGTCCCGGTGGAAAACTTTCCACCCGCTCCACCTTCAGCTCGCCGGTTGTCAAGGTGCCGGTTTTGTCCATTGCCACGACATTGACTTCGGCCAGTTTTTCGACGGCCGCCCCTCCGCGAAACAAGATGCCGCGTCTGGCCGCCCAGGCGATGGCAGCCAGTACGGCGGATGGAATCGAAAGGACCAGCGCGCAGGGTGAAGCGACGACCAGCAGTGTCATGGCCCGGTAGAATGCGCTTTTGTTGACCGCGGTCGAGACGAACGGAGTATATCCAACGCCCAGCCACCAGACGAAGAACATCAGCAGAGAGAGGCTGAGGATCGCGTACGTATAACCGGTCCCGAACCGGTCCGTGAACCGTTGCGACGGCGCCTTGAGGTGCTGGGCTTCCTTGATGAGATGGATAATCTTCTGCAAAGCGCTTTCCTGCGCGCGCCGCAGCACGCTCACTTCCACAACGCCCCAGAGATTCAACGTGCCGGCCAGGACGTTATCACCGACGGCCTTGTCCACCGGGTTCGCCTCGCCGGTGAGGTTGGATTCGTCAGCCGCGGTGCTGCCTTTGAGGATTTCGCCGTCCACAGGAAACTGCTCGCCCGGTTTGATGAGCAGCTTCATGCCGGGTTGCAATCGTTCCACGGGCATCGCGTGCTGGTCGCCCGCGGGGTCGAGCGTAACCGCCGTTTTTGGCGCGGTCTTGAACAACGACCGGATTTCACGGTGCGTGCGGCCCATCGCGTAGTGTTCCAACGCTCCTGAAAAGGAGAATAGAAACAGCAGCGCCGCGCCCTCACCCCATGCGCCAATACTGGCGCTGCCGATCGCGACGACGAACATGAGGAAGTGAACATCCAGCGCGCGTTTTCGCAGCAACTCCCAGATTTCATGAACGGTGAACCAGCTCCCCGAGACGTAGGCGAGAACAAAGAGGACTTTTGCAGCCGGGACAATCCCGGAAAAACTGGCGGCAAGACCAAACAGGCCGCACAGCACCGCAGCGGCCAGTTGAAGCTTCCATTCGTGTTCGTGGTCGGCGTCTTCCGGCAGCACAACTTCACGGGGGACCAGGCGCGGCCATGGGATTTCCCGCCAGCGCCAGAATCGCGGCGCCGTCACACAGGTGATGCGGGCGATGGTGGTCGTGTCGCCCTCCTGGCGGACGGCCAGTTTCACACGGTGCTCCGGAGGTTGTGGCGCGGGACAGGTTGAACAATCGGGGGCGCCTTCGAGCAGCGCGCAACGCAGACCGGATTCAGCCAATTCGATCTGCCGGATTTGGGCGGAAAGCCGGCCTTCCAGATCCGGCGTTTTCGGCAGCCCCAGTGTGGCCACGGAAATCGAACGCTGCGCGCGGTTGATTTTTACCGCCTCCAGCGCCGGTTCAGCGTTCATCGCCTCGGCGACCGTGCGTGTCAGGCACAACGTCTGGTCTGGAGGAGCAGTGGTCGGAAGCCCGGTGTCAGCTTTCATAGGCCGCTTAACTCTACTCGTTCTCCCGGCAGCGGCAAAGCCGTGTTTTCCGGGGGCGCGAGTTACGGGCGCAGTTGAGTCGCATCCGCCAAAAAACGTCCGACAATTGCCAAGACCCGCAAAGCCAGCCGGCTCGCCTTTTCATACCCGATGAACAATTTGGTCATCTCTTTTTTGCTGCTTTAACCGGCCGCGGCCCGAGTCAGGGCATCACCTGTCGCTGAACGGTTGCCGGCGCGAAATAACTGGCGAATTTCAACAGACCGATTCTTTATTGGGCCATGCGCCACACACCGATTGATCCGCGGCTTTTCATTACCAACCGCGAGCGGTTGAAGAAACTGCTGTTGAAAGCCTCGCTCGCCGTGATCAACGCGAACGATGTGTTGCCCACCAACGCCGATGGCACGCTCGCGTTGCGCCAGAACTCCGACCTTTTTTACCTCACCGGCATTGAACAGGAGGAAACGATCCTGTTGCTTTTTCCAGACGCGGACGAGGAGAAGCACCGCGAAGTGCTGATCCTGCGCGAGCCAAACGAACAGTCGGCCATTTGGGAGGGACGCAAACTTACGAAAAGCGAAGCGCGCGGAATTTCGGGTATTCAAACCGTTCTCTGGTTGTCGGAATTTAGAGGGGTCTTTCACCGGTTGATGTGCGAGTGCGAGCATGTTTACCTCAACACAAACGAGCACCGGCGCGCTGTCGTCGAGGTGGAAACCCGCGATGCCCGTTTTATCAGGCAGTGCCAGTCGCGTTACCCGCTGCATGATTACCAACGCCTGGCGCGGCTGATGCACGCGTTGCGGATTGTAAAATCGGATTGGGAGATCCGGCTGATTAAACAGGCATGCGGCGTCACCGGCCGGGGCTTCCGGAGGGTGCTGCGATTCGTCCAGCCCGGCGTCAACGAGACGGAAGTGGAAGCCGAGTTCGCGCACGAATTCATCCGTCGCGGCGGGGCGTTCGCCTACGAGCCCATCATTGCTGGCGGCGCGAACGCCTGCGTGCTGCATTACAACCGGAACGATCAGGTTTGTCGCGATGGCGACGTTCTGTTGCTCGACGTCGCGGCCAGTTACGCCAATTACAATGCCGACATGACGCGCACGATTCCCGTGCGAGGACGGTTCACGCGCCGCCAGAAGCAGGTTTACTACGCTGTGCTCCGTGTGTTCCGCCAGTGCGTCAACGGATTGAGGCCCGGCAAGCTGCACAAAGACTGGCAAAAGGAGGCCGAGCAACTGGTTGAAGAGGAGCTGGTGAACCTGGGACTGCTGACCCTTCGAGAGATAAAACGACAGGACCCGGACAAGCCTGTCTTCAAACGCCATTTCATGCACGGCGTCGGCCACCCGATCGGTCTCGATGTCCACGATGTCGGATTCATGAATGAACCGATGAGACCAGGGTGGGTGATGACCGTCGAGCCGGCAATTTATGTTCCCGCGGAGAGATTCGCGGTGCGGCTGGAAAACACGGTGCTCATTGGCGAAAACGGCATCGTGGACCTGATGGCCGACATTCCCATTGAAGCGGACGAAATTGAACAACTGATGAACCGTCGGCGCCGGTCGCGAACCGGGTGAGATAACGAGTGCGTGGGCGAGTCCCGGCATCGTCTTATCCAATGCGCGCATCCGTGACACTTCCGTTGATATGAAAAGCCCAAAAGAAGACCTTACCGGGACGGTGCGAAGGGCCGTCATCGTCGCCTTGATCCTCATCAGTGGCGGCGCGCCTGGCCTGGCCCAAGGTACGCGCGCGGACTACGAGCGGGCGGGCAATCTGCGAAAGCTTACCGCGAACAAGGTTTTTCGTGATCGGGTTGAAGCACACTGGCTCCCCGGAAACACGCAGTTCTGGTACGAGATCCGGACAGGCGCGGACATGCGCGAGTTCGTCCTGGTGAACGCCGAGAAGGGAACGCGTCAGCCTGCCTTCGATCACACCAGACTCGCCGCGTCGCTGACCGCAGCAGGCGTGAACGACGCGAGTGCCGGGAGATTGCCACTCGACGAACTGGAAATCAGGCCCGCGGACAACACTCTCCAATTTCGCGCAGGCGGGAAAACCTGGAGGTGCGATCTTGCCACTTACGATTTGCGCGAGATTCCGCCCGGAAAACAGCAATCGCTCTCTGCGATGACTGCCGGGGAAGCGCCCCGGGCGAGCACCCGCACCGGGCCGGAAACCTCGATGACGTTTGTGAATCATACGCCGGGCGAAGTGGAGCTCTTCTGGCTCGATCCCGACGGTCAGCGCCGGACTTATGGCAAATTGTCCATTGGCGAGCAACGCGAGCAGCATACCTACGCCGGCCATGTCTGGCTCGTCGCGGACGGCGAAGGCAAGACGCTCGCGGTCTTCGAAGCGGATGAGAAGACAGCCACCGCGGAAATTACCGGCCCGACAACCCGGCGCGAACGCCCTCGGAATGGAACGTCACCGCGCGCCCGTCCGCGCGACACCTCGCCCGACGGTCGATGGCGCGCATTGGTCAAAGACCACAACGTCGCGTTGAAAAATGTCGAGAGTGGCGAGGAAATCGCGTTGAGCTCGGACGGCAGCCCTGACGACGGCTACTCGGACCGATTTTACTGGTCTCCAGATTCGAAGAAACTCGTCGCCCTCCGTGTCGCGAAAGGGCAGGAGCACAAGGTTTACTTTGTCGAGTCATCGCCGAAGGACCAGGTGCAGCCCAGGCTTCATTCATTCGATTACTTGAAGCCCGGCGACAAGTTGCCCCATCCCCATCCGCGGTTGTTCGATGCAGGCACCCGGAAGCAAATTCCCGTGACCGACGAACTCTTCCCAAACCCGTTTACAGAAACGGGCGAGATGAGCATTCGCTGGGCGCCCGACTCCGAGCGTTTTACCTTCCTTTACAATCAGCGCGGCCATCAGGTGGTGCGCATCATTGCGGTGGACGCCCGCTCCGGCGAGGCGCGCGTCGTCGTGGACGAGCGGAGCAGCACGTTCATCGACTATAGCGGCAAATCATTCTCCGAATATCTTGACGACACCGGCGAAATCATCTGGATGTCCGAGCGCGACGGTTGGAACCATCTCTATCTTTACGACGCGAAAACCGGCAGGGTAAAAAACCAGATCACCAAAGGCGCGTGGGTCGTCCGTGGTGTGGACCGCGTGGACAGGGACAAACGACAGATCTGGTTTCGCGCCGGCGGCATTCGGCCGGGCCAGGATCCGTACTACATCCACTATTGCCGCGTGAACCTCGACGGCACGGGCCTTGTCGTTCTTACGGAAGGCGACGGCACCCACGTCGCCACGTTCTCGCCGGACCGGCGCTTTTTCATCGACACGTACTCGCGGGTGGACCTGCCCCCGGTCAACGAACTGCGCCGCGCGGATGATGGAAAACTCGTGTGCGGATTGGAGCATGGCGACTGGAGCGAGCTGCTCAAGACCGGCTGGCGCGCACCGGAGCGTTTTGTCGCGAAAGGGCGGGACGGCACGACGGACATTTACGGAGTGATCGTGCGGCCGACGAATTTCGACCCAAAGAAGAAATGCCCGGTCATCGAAAACATTTACGCCGGGCCGCAGGATTCGTTTGTGCCGAAGCGCTTCAGCGCGTTTAACCGGATGCAGGAACTGGCCGAGCTTGGCTTCATCGTCGTGCAGGTGGACGGAATGGGAACATCGAACCGGTCGAAAAAATTTCACGACGTGTGCTGGAAGGACCTGGGAGACGCCGGTTTTCCGGACCGGATTCTGTGGATCAAGGCCGCCGCCGCCAGATACAATAGCATGGACCTGTCACGCATCGGCATCTACGGCACTTCGGCCGGAGGCCAGAGCGCGTTGCGCGGCCTGCTCGCGCACCCGGATTTTTACAGGGCGGGCGTGGCGGATTGCGGGTGTCACGACAATCGCATGGACAAAATCTGGTGGAACGAGCAATGG
>DATNDF010000105.1 GCA_035607015.1 Candidatus Angelobacter sp.
GCCGGATCACGCTGCTCCGCTCTTTGCCTTATTCATGCGCGTTTTAACGCGGCAGAGTGAGCGTTCCGATAGTAACAAAATTCGCAGATCTTCGGAAGGTTTCCGTCCAAGTGGGCCTGACGGAACGCCACATACTCGTCGCTGTTCCACGTTTCCAGAAAACTCCTGCCCCGGCCCAGTTCGTACGCGTCGGGATTGCCGATGATGCAGCAGGGAACCGTTCGCGAGTCAGAGGACACAAAGGCGCGTTCAAACGGCCACGGGCACAATTTTTCGGGTGAAGCGGTGCTGAATTTTTCCGTGATGTTCCAGAACCATACCTTGTTGCCGAGCTGCCGGCCCATCTCGGCCAGCGCGAGGAGCCGGTCGTGATCGAGGCTGTCCTCCACGCTGACCCGCCCGTTCTGTTCGCTCCATTTGTCGAGTCCCCAGTTGGTCAATTCCAGCGAGAATACCTGGTTGGTGAAACCGGCCTCGTGCGCCAGCCGCACCAGGTCTTCCAATTGATGCTGGTTTCCGCGCTGCACCACCGTCCACATCTTGGTCCGCGCAACGCCTTTCTCGCGGCAGTACGCGTTGATGAGCTTGCAGTTCTCGACGACCTTGTCGAAGCGCCCGCCGCGCCGGATGGACTCGAACGTCGCCTTGTCGGCGCCGTCAATCGAGATCTGGATCTCGTTCACGTCGGTGTCCACCAGCTTCCGGAAATTGTCCTTCGCGTGCAACAGCGACGCGTTGGTGGTGGTGCGGACCCAGATGTGCCGCGCTCGGGCGTAATTGATCATCTCAAAGAAATCGTCGCCCTGCAGCGTTGGCTCGCCGATCCCCTGAAGTTTGATTTCGACGAGACCGTACTGTTCGTCGATCAGCCGCTTGAAATCCTCCAGCGCCATGTCCTCGCCGCGCTTCCCCTTCGGCCAATCGCTGACGACGCACATGGTACAATGAAAATTGCAGCGACTCACGTTCTCGATGTCCAGCTTGATGGGCAGGTAGTCCACCGAAGCGCTCCGGCGCGACGAACGCATGTACTTCTCGAAATTCTCCCGCCGCCGTGGCGACGAAGCCAGCGCCAGCTCGCGCTCGCGCCGGTACGCTTCCACACCGGCGGCCGGCTCGGGCGCGGGCAGTTCCCGCAACTGCCGCCGCGCCGCCAGGGTGGGATCGTCCGGCTGTTTCTGGATTTCGATGAGGTCGCTCATGATTGATAGCTAAACCGGACTCTAACAGAGAAGGATTCGCAAATGAAGAGCAACGCGGGCCTATTTGTGCTCAGCACCAAATCCATGGCACGGATTTGTGAGTCGCGGCGCGCGAGAAACCCTGTCGTCGAACGAGACTGCTTATCCATCGTCCCCGCACCTTAGAGGGATACCTCCAATAGCTCAAGGCGGAATTGTTTTTGCGCACGGGCCTCCGATTAAGTGAGCGCTCACTGCGCAATGGAAAGCTTAACGGCACATGTTTTTTGTGGATTTGAACGGAAGAAATTATTAGTTTCGGACCGTGGTTAACGAGCAAGCGATGGCGGTGGGAAGAATCGTGCAAAATCGATATCCAACGTGCTGTTCCATTCTCTTGATCGCTCTCGTATCCCAAACACAGGGGCTGGTCCGATAGACGTCTCATCAGATGTACGAGAGGTTTTCTTTTTCACTGCCAGATCGTTGCCGGACTCTGTTGAAAATCATATTGGGCACGATACTCGTCTGCGTTGCCACTTGTTTGCGAATTCCGGCTTCGGCAAAGCGAAGAATTTCGCGATGGCTTCGGTTTACGTTTGCGAGGGCCGCAAATGCGCTCGATGCCTTCCCGGATGACAGTCTCCCAAGGTGCGTTCTTTTTGTTTCTTTGCGGCCACACGCAAGGGAAACCAGGCTGGCCCAAGCCGCGCGCATCGCGGGTTGGGAACCTATTCTCATCTATGCAGGAGGAGACTTGAAATATGATGCGAACAAGTACTTTCGGTTGCACGCTAGAGCTGGAGGTCTATTCCGGTTGCTTTGGGTCACATGGTACTTCCAGGGCCCCTTGATTCACGTCTTCGCGCCGGACGGCGCTCAGGCATACCTGTTGTGCAAAGCAAAAGCCGGGCGATTGCTCCTGGACATTAACGACACCTGCATGAGCCATCTGCTGAACATCAACCCGCGCATCTGGCACTTTTGTGAGCGAGAGGCGATTCGAACTGCCGACGGAATGACACACCGCGACCTCCGCGTAAAATATCTCCACAAGCTTTATGGATATTCGCTCCCACGCCACAATATTCTCATTCAAGATCCACCGACAGAGGTCAGTCCTCTTCAAAGCAAAGTCAAAATAGAAGGCGACATTCATGTCGTCTCCTCGGGCTATTTGGGCATTGGAGAAAACACGATTCTGCGCACTGTCAGGGCTCTTTGCGCAAATCGCATACATGTCCACCTCTACACCATGCCTCTTCAACGCAAGGACGATCCCGAGATGAGGGTCTACGGCGAGCTGCAGGAAGAGACGGAATATTTTCATTGGGAGGAACCAGTCTATGGCGAAATCTACTGGGAACGTCTGAGCTCTTGCGATTTCGGTCTGACAACTTACGAGCCATTCGTGTTTGGAGAAAGGGTGACCTTATGTACCGTGGACGCGGTGCAAGGCTGCGCCTCTTCGCGCCTCATGGACTACGTGCAAGCGGGATTGGGGATCATCATTCCGCCCGGAGTAGCGTTTCAGTGGTTTTTGGCGCGTCGATATGCCAGTGTCGCCGTGCCGCTTACGCGCGAGTTTCTAAGTAATCCCCGTCCGGTTTTGGAGTCCGCGCTGCGAAAAAGGGCGCAATCCAAGAAAAAAAATCTTTCGACGATTTCAGTTCAAGGGGCCGCGCCCCGTTTGGGCAGGTTTTACTCGGAGGTTTTAGAGGCAGCTCTCACTCAAGGATGAGCGAAATCCGCGATCAATGCGCGCTGCGAAAAGTTCGTTCGTGCCACTTTACCATGCGATTAAGCCCTTCGTGAAATTCTATCTTCCACACAAAGTCGTCCCCCAATGCGGCTATGAGAAGCTTGCTGTCGGCGCTTTTGATAAAGCGCCCTTCAGGTTTGGTCCGGTCGAAAACGATTTCAGGTTCCAAGCCGACTATTGCTGCGATCCGTTTGACGAGGCTTTTCACTGAGACGGTTTCTTCGCGTCCGATGTTGACTGGCCGTTCGAAGTAACCATTTTCCACGAGTTGCATCATCGCCCGGGCACAGTCCAAGGCATGGACATAGTTCCGTCTCTGGTTGCCGGAGCCCCAGACGACGATGGGGTTTTCTTTGTCGAGTATTTTTTTTGTGAGCATTGGAATGGCCTGTGAATAGTCGCCCACCCATGTGTAATGTTCGCCGTAGATGTTGAACGGTCTCACGACCGTTATCGGAATGCCGGTTTCCTTCTGATAAATGACGGCCTTTTGTTCCAGAATGCGTTTGGCCCAGCCGTAACCCCAATTGACGCGCTCAGGTTCACCCGCGACTGGCTGACAGTCCGGCATCGGCGTCGGCCCGTCGTCGGGATAGATGCAGCTGGAACTGACGACCAGCGCATGCTTGGGGCGGTGGCAAGCAATGGCGTCAAGGACGTTGGTGTTCACGAGGTCGTTGAACCGAAACATTTCAAAGTTATTCTTCTGGCTGAATCCAACCCCGTAGGCCCGCGAGGCCAGGTGAAACACGTACTCGCAATCCTTCAGAGCTCCGACGGCTTGCTTCGGATTCGCCAGGTCCATTTTCCGATATTCCACGCGGGACCGTAACTGATCGATGTATGCCCAGGACCCTTTCGATTCGTCGTCAATCAGGATTACTTTCGCGCCGGTCGAGCAAAGTTCCTCGCAGAGGAAAGACCCGATCAACCCAAGACCACCCGTAACTCCGACCGCCTTGTCTCTGTAAAAGGAATTCATGTCCGTTAAGAAAATCCTGCCACAATCCCTAAATCAAGTTGTAACTCGTGCAGGGTGGATTCCGGAGATAGCGCGGGCAACGTTATTCGGCCCGGCGAACTGATTCATTTGAATACTGAATAACGCTGCCGGCCAGTGAGGAACCCTCGCAGCGTTCCGACGGCGCCCACAACAAACAAGGTCGGATTCAGCAGAACCATCACCAGCACTTTCGGCGATCTGATTCTCCAGGTTTCGATGTGAGTCAGGTTGGTAAGTACGAACAAGAGTAAGGCTCCGGTTTTCGGCGCAAATGGCAGCAGGAGGAGAAGTGGATAAATGAATTTGACGAGATGATGGGTCCAATTCCCCGCGTATGGAGCACGCCTGAGTTGAAATCCCCATTTGCGGAACAAGGCGCCAAACGATTCGGCCAACAAGAATTGTTTTTTTATCACCGCCATACAGCTCGTTCCCCGGGGTTGCTTGTGCAGGTGCAGAACGCGCGTTTTGACAATACGGACCTCGCCTTGTTGACTGAGATGCATATAGAGGTCCTGGTCCTGTCCGCAATAGCGGAATGTTTCGATGTCGTAACCGCCCACCTTTCGAAAAACTTCGATCCGTATCAGGTCCAGTTTATCACTGATTCCCTGCCTTATTTCACCGACCCATCTCGCCATCATCACCTTTCCCCAAAAATCATATTCCTCCCAAATTTCCTTTGGAAGCGTCACCGTTGCCGTCACTGCAACTCGATTTGCTGTCAAGGCGCTGAACATCTCCTCAAGCGAACACTCGTTTTCAGGGAGGCAATCCTGCGAAGTGTTGAGGAGATAATCCCCCGTCGCTTGTTGAGCACCCAGGTTGAAATCCCACCCGTATGCGATGTCCTCGGGGTTCACAATATGTTTCACCCCGGGTGGGAGGGCCTTCAGAGGCTCGGGGTTACTGTCAACCACGATAATCTCATGCGGTTTGAGCGTTTGCTCATTCAGCTTCCGAACCAAGCGATCAAGGTCGCCCGATTTGCCGAACACCGGGATAATGACGGATACTTTCGGCCGAGACTCTGTAGACATGATGACGTCGTCGGTGGCATGTACATTCTCCCAAGATGCTTGGCAAAGTATATCTTCACCTGCATCACCCGACAACCAGTCGCGCCCTGTCCGTCTGTCTTCAACGGATTGCCTAAATTGAAACGGTCTATCACACAAGGCTGCGGATTACGGAGAAGGAAACGGGCTGATGGTTCCCATGGTTGTAGGCCAACTGCCCTCAGTTGGCGCAAGACAGACGCAGCGCCCGGTAAGGGTCCCGGGCCTACGGAACAAGTCGTCGTGAGAGCCGCGGATTACGGGGACCGAACCATCTGATCGGCAGCGAACCAATTGAACCGCAGATCACGTGGAAGAAAACGTGCATCGCGCATGCAGGCCCGATGCCCTCATCGGGCGAAGGAACAGCAGATTACACAGATTAAGGTTGGCTGAAGGTTGGTGTTGTTTTAGGCCGACTGTCCCCAGTCGGCGCGAGACAGACTCAGCGCCCGGTAAGGGTACTGGGCCGACATCATCGGACACACGGACGTTGTGGGGTCGCAGGCCGGGTCCCCCGACCCGGCGTCTGTGTCCGCCCGGTGGGGGCGCCGGGCCTTCAGACACGCACCGGTATTAGCCGCAGTTTCATAGAAGACAACGGCATGTCCGTTGCTATTGCCTGCGGCGTTATTGGCGGGGCGAAAATAACGGCATTTTGACGTCCGAAATGTCTTGTTTTGCAAAAGCCGTTCTGATAGATGAAGCGACAATACGCGGGCTAAAAATGGATGGAGGGCAGTGGGGTATCCAAACAAAAGTTTTATTATGCGACTGAAGAATTCACTCAGCTTCGGAGTGGTGATTGCTGTACTCAACTTTTTCACCGGCGCGCTTCACGCTCAATCCCTCATTGACCTCGACTTTCGAGGCGACTCGAACAATGTGAAGTCGGGATTTGCGGCGACCGGGAAAACCACGAACGATTATTGGAACGTGGTTTCATTCCCGTGGCAGAACTTGGGCACGGTCGAAAACTTGAAGGACGCTGACGGAACTGACACCACTGTCAGCGCCACCCTCGCGAACGGCGGAGGCTATTGGTTTAATTCAACCCGCGACTCGATGTTCGATGGCTACGTCTATCCCAACAGCGGCGGCGGTGATGGAGTCGGGAATTTGACAGTGACGGTTTCGAACCTGACGGCGGACCGGTATGATGTCTATCTGTACGGAAACGCGTACCCGCACACCGGAGATCCGACCAGCCGCGGAGAGTGCGATACAATTTTCAGCGCGTCCAGCGGAGGCAACAATTATGGTCCGACCGGTACCACACTTTCAGCAGGCTGGACGACATCCCAGCCCTGGGTCGAAGGAAAGGAGTATGTGTTGTTTCGGAACGTGCAGGTAGTGGCGGGTCAGCCGTTGATCATCAGCGGCGCGCCGGGCTATAACGGTCAGCCTGCGAACGGGCCGGAGCACCCGGCCTCCCTGAATGGAGTCCAGATCAAACAAAGCAGCATGTCGTCCGTTGTATCTTTTACCAACGGGAGTTTTGAGACGCCGGTATTTTCGCCGGGCGGGCATGGTTTTTCCAGCGGGTCAACGGACATCATCCATTGGATAACGGGTGGATCGGGGATGGTTTCTATTGTCAACGGTCCCGCCAGTCCATCAGTCAATCCAGAGGATGGTGCTCAACAGATTGACTTCAACGGTGGGGATACAGTGCCCGGTGCGACCCTTTCGCAGACGTTCAGCACGATGGCGGGACAGACGTACACGGTGAGTTTCTACGTCGGACGGGTAGGCACGAGTGAGGGGACGATGAGTTTGCAGGCGCAAGTGACTTCGAGCACGGGCGCAGCGCTGGGTTCGGTGACGGCGGTGGCACCCGACACACAGGGCTACGGTCCGGTGCAGACGTTTAACTTTACGGCGACGACAACGAATTCGACGCTGACGTTTACGGACACTTCTACAGCGACGGTGGCAGTGGATCTGTTGCTGGACAATGTATCCGTACAAGCAAGCACGCTGCCGGTTGGGCCATTTACGAACGGCAGTTTCGAGACGCCCGCTCTGGCGACAGGTGCGAGCGTGGACTTGCCGGCCGGTTCCACAACGCTTACTGGATGGACGGTGGGCAACACGGGTCTGGTCTCATGGCGGAACGGTCCGGCATTCGGGGTGGCTCCGGTTGACGGCTCGCAGGAAGTCGGTTTTAACGGTGCTAACACGCCGCCCGGCGGGTCGATTTTCCAGACATTCAGCACGACGGTGGGGCAGACCTACACGGTGAGTTTCAATGTGGGTCGGCAAGGCACGGGCGGCGGGACGATGAGTTTGCAGGCGCAAGTGACTTCGAGTACGGGTGGCGCACTGGGCTCATTGACGGCGGTGGCGCCGAATTCCCCCGGTTATGGTTTGGCACAGACGTTCAACTTTACGGCGACTACGGATTCTTCGACGCTGACGTTCACAGACACTTCCACGGCGACCATTGCGGTGGATTTGCTGCTGGACAACGTGTCGGTTGCAGCAAATTCCGGGTGTGTAGCACCTCCCTCCGGTTTGATCAGTTGGTGGAAGGGCGAAGGGAACGGGATGGACTCGGTGGGGAGCAACAATGGCGCGCTGGAGGGAAATGCGGCGTTTGCGCCGGGGCTGGTCGGACAGGCGTTCAGCTTTGATGGTGACAGTGACGGAGTGTCCTTCGGCAATCCGGCGAGTCTGCAACTGCAGAACTTCACGATTGAAGCTTGGGTCAAGCGGGCGGATACAAACCTGGCGTCCTTGGACCCTGTCTTCACTGCTGGCTGCGTATTGGGGTATGGATACGGCGGCTATAATTTTGTAATAAGGAATGATGGTCATCTTTCGTTGGGAAAAGTCGGCATCGCCGCTGTTGATTCGAATGTCACGGTGAAGGATACAAGCTGGCATCATGTGGCGGTGACGAAGGCGGCTGGAAATGTTGTGTTTTATGTGGATGGAGTGGGAGAGACAACACCGGCATTCGATCCAGGGTTTACATTCGCGTCGGACGTACAGATTGGAGCATTTCAGTGGAGCGGAACCCAGCCGCAAGGGAGTTTTCTAGGGCTGATTGACGAAGTGAGCATCTATAATCGCGCTTTGTCTGCAACCGAGGTTGGAACTATTTTTACCGCCGGTTCCGCAGGCAAATGCG
>DATNDF010000106.1 GCA_035607015.1 Candidatus Angelobacter sp.
CTGGAACACCGCGCACCACGGCTTCAATTTCGGTGCCGATTCGTTCCAGGACGGCGAGATCGGGTCCGCCGACTTTGATGCCGACTGGCGACTTGATACCGGTGGAGAGCATGTCGATCCGCGTCTTGACCGGCATGGTCCATAGATTGTTCAGGCCGGGAATCTGCACCGCAGAATTCATCGCGTTCTCCAGCTCGTCCGCCGTTCTCCGCCGATGGGCGACGACACTCCCGGAGTCGTCCTTGATATCCACGGCAGGCCATTGTTCCTCCGGTTTGAGCCGGATGGTGGTTTCGACCATGTCCATCGGCGCCGGGTCTGTGGCGGTGTCGGCTCGTCCGATTTTCCCGAAAACGTTTTCAACTTCAGGAAAGGTTTTGATGATCCGATCGGTCACCTGGATGATTTCGCGCGCCTTCGTGGGCGAAACACCGGGAAATGTCGTTGGCATGTAAAGCAGGTCGCCTTCGTAAAGCGGAGGCATGAACTCGGACCCGATGTTCTGGTACGGGAAAAATCTTCCAGCTCTCTGCGCCACCGACTTGAGCCGGCCATCTGGCAGGGCTTTCGCGACGATCAGGTTCCATGGGAGGAACACCCAGGTCACAACGAGCGCGGCGGTGATAACAACCAGCCACCGCCATTTGATGACCAAATCGATCACCGGATGGTAAAGCCATGTTAGAAACCGGTTGATCGGGTTTTTTTCCTCTTTCGGAATTTTGCCGCGAATAAACCAGCCCATCAAAATTGGCGCGAGCGTGATGGAAAGAATGGCCGCAGCAGCCATGGAATAGGTCTTCGTGAAAGCGAGCGGCTTGAACAGCCGGCCCTCCTGTTCCTGCAGGGTGAACACCGGCAGAAATGAAACGGTAATGACGAGCAGCGAATAGAAGAGTGTCGGTCCAACTTCGACCGCCGCGTCCCGAATGATCTGCCAGTGCGGCTTCTTGCCCTGGTCGCGCTCCAGGTGTTTGTGCGCGTTCTCGATCATGATGATGACGGCATCCACCATCGCACCGATGGCAATGGCGATGCCCCCGAGCGACATAATGTTCGAGCTGATTCCCTGTCCGAACATGACCATGAACGAAATCAACACTGCGACAGGCAGAATAAGGATCGCGACGAACGCGCTGCGCAGGTGCAGCAAGAAGGCAAGGCACACCAGCGCCACGACGATGCTTTCCTCGAGCAGTTTTTCCTCCAGCGTCTTGACGGCGCGATCAATGAGCGCCGTGCGGTCGTAAGCGACTGTGTAGTTCACGTCGGTCGGGAGAGCTTTCATCGCCTGGTCGAGGCGTTTCTTCACGTGCTGAATGACCCGGTAGGCATTGGCGCCGTAGCGCACGACGACGATGCCGCCCACGGTTTCGCCTTCGCCGTTGAGTTCCGCGATGCCGCGCCGCATGTCCGGCCCAAGCTGCACCGTGGCCACGTCGCGAAGGAGGATCGGAACACCATTCGTGCCGACGCCCACCGCAACTTTGCGCAGATCGTCGAGTTGTTGGACGTAGCCCTTTACGCGCAGGATGTATTCGCGCTCGGAAAGTTCGAGCGAACGCCCGCCGGTTTCACCGTTGCTGCGCTCGACGGCCATGCTGAGTTCCTTGAGTGAAAGGTTGTAGGCGCGCAACTTCGTGGGATCGACCGTGATCTGATACTGTTTCACGAAGCCGCCGACCGACGCGACTTCAGAGACGCCTTCGACGGCGGTGAGTTGGTATTTCAAATACCAGTCCTGCATGGAGCGCAGTTCCCAAAGGTCGCGGTTGGTAGAGTTGATGGAATACATGAACGCCCAGCCGACGCCCGTTGCATCGGGACCGAGTGTGGGCGTAACGCCTTTGGGCAACTGGCTGCTCAGGCCGCTGAGGTATTCCAACACGCGGCTGCGTGCCCAGTAGGGATCCGTGCCGTCCTCGAAGATCACATAAACGAATGAGAACCCGTAAAACGAATAGCCGCGCACAACTTTCGAGTGCGGCACCGAGAGCATTTTCGTGCTGATGGGGTAGGTGACCTGATCCTGGACGATGTTGGGCGCCTGTCCCTCCCACTGAGTATAGATGATCACCTGCACGTCCGAGAGATCGGGGATGGCATCCAGCGGGACGTTGCGGACCGAATAAACTCCCCCGAGCACCGCCGCGATCGTGACGAGCACGACGATGAATTTGTTTCTCAGCGAGAAATCAATGATGCGTTGAAGCATGAAGACGCCTTTTCAATGCTGGTGCAGGACTGCGGGAGATTTGCCGGGTGGATGTTGCTTGCGCCAGTTTTCCTCGGCCAGTTTTGCGTGCTTCACGGTCGTAGCCAGGACGAGGTCCATTCCGCATTTGGGGCACTTGCCCGGTTTGTCGGAAACGACATCGGCATGAACAGCCATTGGGCACGTGTAAAGCGTGACAGGCATCGAGGCGGAGTGGACGTTGGTGGTGGCATCGTTCGATTGTGGCGGTGCCATAAACGGAAAAAGGGTCATGCCACACCGCGGACATTTGCCCGGCTTCTCCGAATGTACGTCGCTGTGTTCCGCCATGGGGCAGGTGTAGTAGAGCAGAGTTCCGCCCGGATAAATCTTCGCGAGCAATTCAGATGAAACCGGCACCAGCGTCATGCCGCAGATCGGGCAAATTCCGGGGTGATCGTATTCGATCGAAACATGTTCCGGCATCGGACACAGGTAAACGAGCTTCGTGTTTTTTGCAGTGGCCTGAGTGGTCGTTTCCCGGGTGGGGCCGGGAAGGTTGGTGGCGCCGGTTTGCTCCATCGGTGGCGGCGCATGCGGTTCACGCATCTTTTGGATTGCTTCGCGAAGCTGGCTTTCGGAATCGAGCATGAACTGCCCGGAGGTCACCACCCGTTCCCCTTCGCGTAGTCCGTCGAGCACTTCGTAGGCGTCGTTTTCCGAGGACGGCCCGAGCGATACGGTGCGCGGTTCGAATTTGCCGCCGTCGAGCGCGACAAAGACGATATTCCGCTGACCACCGCGCAACACCGCCGAATCCGGCACCAGCAGAGTGGAGGGTTTGATTTCAGCCGTGAAGGTGACGGTCGCGAACATGCCCGGTTTCAATAGATGACCGGGATTATGAATTTCTATGCGGACCGTCGCGGTGCGGGTTTTCTCATCCAGCGTCGGATAGATGAAGGCGACCCGGCCGCGGAAGCTCAAGCCGGGCCACGACCCGAGGGTGACCGCCGCTTCCTGACCGGGCCGGATAAACGGAATGTCCTGTTCAAAAATCTGGGCCTGCACCCAGACGGTGTCGTGGTTGACCAACCGATACAGTTTCATCCCCGCATCCACCATTTGACCCTCGACCACCATTTTCTCCATCACGTAACCGTTGATCGGCGCGGTGACCTGCAAGGTCTTGCGCGGCCGCCGTGTTTTTTCCAGTTCCGCAATTTGCCCGGCGGAAATGTCCAGGAACTTTAACTTGGTGGCGGCGGTTTCGTGCAGCGCGGCGGCGCCGGGAGCGGATTCGGAATTTTGATTCAAAGAGAGCAGGTATTCGACCTCCGCGCTGTAGAGTTCTGGTGAATAGATTTCAAACAGCGGATCGCCGCGATGCACCTGCTGGCCCGTGGTGTCCACATACAGTTTCTCGACCCAGCCCTTGAATTTGGTCGTCACGTCCACCATGGCTGCTTCACTGTGATCAATCGTTGCGACGGTTCGCACCGTTCGCCGTAGCGGGCCGCGCATTACTTCGCTCGTCCGAATGCCCATCGTTTGAATCGTGACCGGATCCACCGCGATGACGGAGGATTCCGCCGCCGCAGCCTGGTCTTCGTAAACCGGCACCATTTCCATGCCCATGCTGTCCTTGCCGGGTTGTTGACTGATTTCTCCAGGAGTCATGGTGGACTTGTAATACTTGACCGCGCGCTGGGCGGTTCCGGCGCCCGATTTTGTGTTCGCATCGTCGCCCGGTTGTTTGCGGACTCGCGTAAGCTTCATGCCACAGATCGGACAATTGCCGGGATGATCCTGAATGACCTGAGGGTGCATGCCGCAGGTGTAAAGATTTCTGGTGGCGGTATCGCCGCCGCCGTCGCGTTTGGAGCAGCCAGCGAGGAAAATCCCGGCAGCGGCAACGAGCAGCAGCAAGCCAAAGACAAGTTTCAGATTGGTTTTCATGACAGTTCTAAGGTGCTAAAGTGGGATTCGACGCTGACAACACCGGCGCGCCTTCGGGCGGCACCCCGGCAATCATCAATGACATTTCGGCCAGTACGATTTCCCGGCGTGTCCGGGCTTCGATCTCCGCAAGCCCGAAGTTGAGCAAGGTCCGTTCGGCATCGATGAGATTGAAGAAATCGATGGTGCCCGAAAGGTAACCGGTGCGCGCGATCTCAAGTGATTGCTTTGCTTTTGGGATGAGCTGGTTTTGCAGCAGCGCCAGTTCGCGGTTGATCTCGCGATACATGAATGATTTCTCCGCAAATTCGACCGTGAGACTGATCTGTTCGGCGGTGAGCCGCGACCGTGCCGCCAGTTCAGCTGCCTCGGCCTGCGCGATTTCGGCGGCAATCTTTTTGCGCCAGATGGGCAGGCTGACGCTGGCCAGCGGACGAAATATTGTTGGCGAAGCCTGGACGTCCGCCATCAATCCGAGGCTGAAATCCGGCACCTTCTCTTTGGTGGCCACACCGATTGCCGCTTGCGCCGCGCGCACCTCCCCTTCCATCGCCTTCAGTCGTGGATTGCGCGCAAACGCCGTTTTCAGCAATTCGTCCGGGTCCGGGTCCGAAGTGGAAGACTCAAGGCTCTCGGGCACGGGAGGGTCCGGCCGGTCATGCGGCATGCCAAGCGCAGCTTTGAATCGGACCAGCATCGGACGGCGGGAGTCCTCGACGTTGGTGATTTCGTTGTTCAGCCGGTCGCGTTCGAGTTGTGCGCGGAGCACGTCCTGCAAAGTGACTTTGCCTGTTTCGTTCTGCGCCCGAGCGATGCTTTCCAGGTTGCCAAGAAGCCTGGCGTTCTCGCGGTTGATTCGGAGGCGTTCATCCAAAAAATGCAATTCGAGAAAACTTCGCTTCAACTCAAAAGCCGACTGGAGCACGGCGGCCTCAAAAGCAGAATACCTGGTCCGGCTCACCGCAGCTGCCATGTTGCCGCGCGCCTTCAATTTGCCCGGGCCCGGAAAATCCTGCATGAGACCCGGCATCACGGTCATTACTACGTCGGCGATATCGGACTCGAACGTGAGTTTTGGATCTGGCAATGAACGTTCCACGGTGATGCGCTCGACGGACGCCGCCCAGTCGTAGTAGGCCGCCTGAACGCGCGGGCTGTTCAACATCGCGTACATCAGGTAATTGCTAAAAGGGGAGGCCGGCTTGAGTTCCGGAAGCACCGGTGGTTTGCCGTCGGGCCGATAGCGTTCGGCCACTTCGTGGAAATCCTGACGCGCGACGCGTTCGGTCCTGGTCGGGACGCCACGACAACCAACGGCGATGATGGCGGCTCCCACTGCCGCCGACCAGGCGGCTCGATGGATGCAAAGTCTCATGATCTGGCGCGGCGCTTTTGCTTTCACTTCGTTCATGCAGTCTGCGGCAGATGGATCGCCGTGCGTCCCCCGGATGAAGGACACGGTATTCTTACCCGATGGTTCGCGCCGCCTCTTCTCTCCAATTGGCCGGTACTGCTCTTTTTTTGGCTCCCGATTGCCAAGCAAGAGCAAGCGGTTCAAAAGGGCATCGGATTCGACAGGATCTCTCCGGGCCCAACGGGCCGCCCTGCGGGATCCCGAAACGCCAGCTCGGGGCGTTCGCCAGTCCGGTAGGATCAAATAATTGTTCATCGCGTTTTACGTGGAGATTTCGCCCGGACTGCATTTGAAATGCACCGTGTCCGCAGCCGGGCACAATGCGGACGGTCGATGCGAATGAAGCCGCAGCGCGCCGGATCAAGGCACACTACGGGCGTCGGAAGGAGAGGATCAGAGGAGGAAACTGCAATTCCGCTGGTAAAGCGGGACGGCAGCGCCCGGCAGGGTGGCGAAAAAAAGCGAGGCCGTTTGAGTGACTGCGGGCGACGGTCCGATCAATTGAAACTCAGCGGCGGGAGTCAGGAGCGGCTGATGTGAGCCACCCTGAACCGGAGGTACGGAAAGCGGTTTGGGAGCGGGCGCGGACCGAGTAACGCAACAACCGGCCTTGGGACAGTGCGGGCAGGCGCATCTGGCTTTGGCGGGTTGAACCGGGCAACGCGCATCCGCCGTGAAAACGACTTGCGCTCCCGGCAGCAGGACACTGAGCAGGATGGCAAACAATGTTTTCACGGCGGACGTTTGAATTGGCTCAATGGATGACCAAGGCCTACTTTTTTGCGGCTTTCTTTTCAGCGTCCTCGATTTTCTTCACGTACTTCTTGGGGTTCTTGTCGAAATCCTTCTTGCAATCCTTGCAGCAGAGTTTGATTTCGCGGCCCTGGTACGTGAACACATACGGATCGCCCATGTCGCCGCCCAGTTTCTCGTCCGAAACGGGACAGGTCTTCAGCGTGTAAGGTTTCGCCTTGTCCGCCTTCTTGTCGGCGGAGTCGGCCGCGAAGCCCACGAAAGGCGCCGCTAGAAAAGTTGCTGCCAGCACCGTTGATGCGATTTGTTTGGTTAGTTTCATAAGTGAACGTTTGTTACATTCGAGACATTATACGCGCAGCCGGGCAAAATCACTCAAATAATTTACTGGCGGTTCGGAGCCGCTTGACCCCATGTCAGTTGCACGCTTTCGCAAAAGTGCTTGCCCGGTGCGGCCGGTGGAGCAACTGGCATCTCGCGGCTCTGGCGAACATTCCATTGTCAGAACGGCCCTCTGCCGCCGGTGATACCATTTTCGCAGACCGCGCATTGCACGAATCCCGCGTCGATATTACCGGCATCGAATTGAATCACATATCCATCTCATTGAGATGGAGAGCGTCCTGAGCGACGCTCTCCACAGGTTGCCTTCGAGACAAATCGAGGCGAATTGCGGTCTCAGCCGCAGGCGGCGCACTTGTGAACCGGCAGACTGACCTTGGCCTTGCCGTGACCTGTGACGACCCATTCATTTCCACAATTGCCGCAGGCATGCTTTGCGATAATCCTGGTCGGCGGGCCACCCGTTACGAGCACTCTTGCTGCAGCTCCTTTAGTGTCGGTGTCGGGCACCGCGACAAACGTGTCCTTGCAATTCGCGCAGGACATTGGTGCGTAAGTTGGGGCGATGGTGGCTGCCGTCGCATTTGGAGCGTTCAGTTTCAGCAGGATGGCGGCACCCTTCTCTTGCGCGTTCGCCGCAGTGGCGGCAACGGTGAATAAGGTAACGGCGACCGCGAGTCCGGCGATCCGCCCGATGGTGGTGATTTTCGTTTTCATTTTTGATCTTTCCAGGTTGGATATGTCAGCAGGGACGGACCGCGCACACAGACCGCACGCTCCACTTGGAGCGCTCGAGAATTCGTATCTGTTGTGGTTCGCCGCGTTCATATCTTTTCTACACTCTGAATACGCCACTCCTTCCTGATACCCTCTCTCATTCCTTGCCAAAACCTCAGCATCTTTTGTCATCAGCGGCCCGCAATTTGCCGGCGGAAGTTCAGAAGCGCGCACGGCTCGAGTGCCTCCACCGTGCAGGTTGAAAGAACGCCTCCTGACTCAAGCGTCCGCCGCGAACAGACTTTGCAACCGCTTCCGCAACTGCTGACGCGCCCGGTAGATACGCATCTCCACGGCCTTGACCGAGCAATCGAGAATTTTCGCGATCTCCGCTTGTGGACGCTCTTCGTATTCAGCCAGCACCAGCGGTAGCCGGAGATCCTCCGGCAGGGCTGCCACCGCCTCGCGTACCGCGGCAGTTCTTTCAGACGCCTCTATTGACTGGCTTGGTGACGCCGTTTGTTCGGGAAGCCTGTCCGCCAGCGCGCCGCCGGTTTCCTCGCTTTCGGTATCCAGCGACACTTGCGCGTGCCGCGCGCGCCAGCGAAACCGGTCACGGGCAAGATTCGAGGCGATGGCGTAAAGCCAGGTGGAGAACTTCTGTCGGCTGTCGAATCGGGCGCGGTGCTGGTAAACTCGAACGAAGCTCTCCTGAGCAAGATCTTCAGCATCACTTTCATTTTGTAAAAGCCGTGTGAGAAAACGAAAGAGTCGTTCGCCGTGGCGTTCGATCAGGTTGTTCAATGCGGCGTCATAGCCGGCGGCCAGTCGCTCCATATCGACGATGTCCTCGTTTTCACTGGTGCCCGTGTTCATCAGATGAAACCGCCGCTGATCCCTGGTTGTGCATCTTATGTTCCGGCAGGAAGGTCTTCTCCTGAACCCAGGCAAGGTAACGCCGGCCCTGTTCCGGGGGCATCGTTCGGCTGACTTCCAGAAAATGTCGGAGCATGTTCTTCTGACATTCGACGCGAAGCTGTCCGGCCTCGGCCAGTTTCGCCTCAATCTCCGGCGTGAGCGTATCGCTCCTGGTCAACAATTTCTTCAACTCGGCGTTCTTCGCGTCGATCCGCCGGCACATCGTCATGCATTCCGACTTGTAGGCGTCATGCAACTGGACGACCCGCGCAAACTCGGTTTCGTTCAGATCGAATTCCCTTTTCAACCACGCCAGTTCCGGGGTGTCACTTTCAAGCATCGTTCGATGCGCAGCCGTGCCCGCAAAGTAGAATCCGCAGTAAGCGCAGAGGCCCAACGCCAGGCCAATGAACAGGATGGCTACGCCTCGTTTCATCGAGTCTTTTGGTAGGGATCAACGGCCTGGAGATAGCGCGCCTGCAACCCGTGATCTATCTGCGACGCCTTCTCGCGCGCCTGCAATAGACCGGCGCCGATGCCGACCATCAGCAGCACCGCCACATACGCCACAGCCAGGGCGGGCCGGCGGAAACAAGCTTCAATTGGTTGCAAAAGGTCTGTCCACCGCCAGTCCCTGGTCGAATCGTCGCCCTGCGCGATTCGGCGCCAGACACCTTCCTGAAAACGTGGAGGCAGAACCGCGTCGGGTTTCCACTCGTTCAAAAGTCTGCCGAGTCGCGCGTCGTTTTCGTTGGAGTATTCTGTGCTCATCTTTTAAGGACCTGGCAGCCTAACCCGCTTTGAGCCAAAGGTTAATCACATTCTTTTCAGTCAACACCCGGACTCGGATCGCTTCATCTACTTCAACGGCATCACTTCTGTCTCTGTGTTCGCTGGCGTTGTGCCGCTCTGTTCCTGATACGTCCCTGGCAGGCGAATCCCTCAACCATTTCATTTGCTAGCAAGACACGTTTTCTGGAACACAGCGACAAAACGGGCCAGCGAATAGTTGAGTGCCGTCGAAATCCATCTATACTGAGGCAAACAATAGAACCTATGACACGTCAGCAAGTTCTCGATCACTATTTCATGGATGCCCGTTTCAAGCTTATTGAATTGGCCGCGTTCCTCGACCGCGTGGACCGCGCCGAAGGCCAGGCCGACTTTCGTCTCGATGCCTTCCACCAGGCCCTTCGCGAACTCGACGGCAATAAACCCGAGCGCGCCAGGCAAGTCTTGCTCGCCTTCAGTGATCCGACGACCGAGCCGATTGAAAAAGCGCCGGGGAAAGGAGCCGTCGGCGCTGCGCCTCCAAAAACGTAAAAATCAGGAGCAGCTACCAAGTCCGATGAAAACTTCACTGTCAGCGTTGCCGCGAAAAGGACTCGCGTGTTGGCTGGCGTTTATTCCGGTGATCTATGTCGGGGGCTACGCCATCGTAAGGTCCGGAGAAAGGGCGATGTTTCCCAAAGACCTCGTTGAAAGTCTTACCGTCTTTGCGATTTCGGTAGGGCTTCTCGTATTGTATTGGATTAAGGTAAGGCATTGGTTGAAGTGGATTGGTTTGGGAGTCGTGCTAATCGCTGCCGGGTTGATAGTGAAACAAGTATTTCATGTCTTCTTGTAACTGGGCTTGTTCGGGTAGAACCACTCTATTATGCGTTATATTGAGCCACACGGTCACATGGTCAGTCGCGTGACTGACGATTACGTTGACATGGTCACCGCCGGGTGCGCCTGCGTTTGTGAACCCGCCTTCTGGGCCGGCTACGACCGCAGCAGCGTCAACGGTTTCCACGATTACTTCTGCCAGCTCACCGATTACGAACCGAAACGCGCCGCGAAGTTCGGACTGCCGCACTTCTGCTGGCTCTGCATCAATCCCAAGGAATCCGAGGACGTGAAACTCGCCGAGGAAGTCGTCGCCCTCATTCCCAAATTCCTCGACCGACCCAACGTGCTCGGCATCGGCGAGATCGGGTTGAACAAAAATTCGCGCAACGAAATGAAGGTGCTGGAAATGCACATTGACCTCGCCGCGCGCCACCGCCAGATGATCCTCGTCCACACGCCGCACCTCGAAGACAAGCTCAAAGGCACGCGCCTCATCGTGGACGCGATCAAAAGCGACAAACGCATCCGGCCCGAGCGCGTTATCATCGATCACGTCGAGGAACACACCATCAAACTCGCGCTCGATGCCGGGTTCTGGGCCGGCATGACGCTGTATCCGGAATCGAAATGTTCGCCCGCGCGCGCCGTGGATATGCTGCAGAATTTCGGCAACGAACGGCTCTGGTTGAACAGCGCCTGCGACTGGGGCGTGAGCGTCCCGCTCAATGTCCCTTACGCCGCGCTCGAAATGAAACGCCGCAACTGGAGTGCCGAGGACATCGACAAGGTGATTTATCAGAACCCGCTGAAATTCCTGAGCCAGAACAAGAAGTTCAAGCTGCCGAAAAGCTGAATAATCTCCCTCTCCTGTCGCAATCATCTTCGACTGCTCCTTCAATTCCTTCCGTTTCGTCAATCTCACTCCGCGCTCTTTAATCGATTTCCTCACAAGTCGAACGCGCTGGACAATAACTTCGGGTCGAGCGACACCACGGGCCAATGAACAATCGCATTCTCTGGGGAATTCTTGGCACGGGCAAGATCGCCCACCAGTTTGCCGCTGCCCTGCGCCATTTGCCGGGCGCTGAATTGGGCGCCGTAGGTTCCCGCTCTTCTGACTCCGCACAACGTTTTGCCGATGAATTCGGGATCCCGCGCCGTTACGGAAGCTACGCGGAACTGGTCAACGATCCACAAATCGAGGTGATTTACGTTGCCACACCGCATTCCTGTCACGCCGGGAACTCGCGTCTCGCGCTCAATGCCGGCAAAGCGGTGCTGTGCGAAAAGCCATTTACCATCAACGTGGCCCAGGCGCGCGATGTCATCGGCCTCGCTCGCGAGCGCAAGCTGTTTCTCATGGAGGCGATGTGGACGCGCTGCTTTCCACTTATGGATAAACTACGCTGGCTGCTGGCGTCCGGCGCTATCGGCGAGGCGCGCCAGTTGACCGCCGACTTCGGCTTTCGCGCCGGGCATCGGGACGAACCACGATTGTTCGGACCGGAATTCGGCGGCGGCGCATTGCTGGACGTTGGCGTGTACCCGGTGTCGATGGCATCGCTGCTTTTTGGCCCGCCAACGCGGATCGTCAGCGCGGCAAATCTCGGCGCGACCGGCGTTGACGAAGAAGCGGCGATGATTCTCACGCATCGTGGAGGCGAATTGGCGGTCCTGCACACCGCGATTCGTTTGGACACGGCTCAGGAAGCCATCATCACCGGCACGCAGGGCCGCATACGAATTCA
>DATNDF010000107.1 GCA_035607015.1 Candidatus Angelobacter sp.
GAAATGTTGCGGGCGAGGTCATTCACTTCAACCTGTCGCATTCGGACGGTCTGGCTTTGTTCGCTTTCGCCCGCTCGCACGCCCTGGGGGTCGATGTCGAACGCGTCCGGCCCATTCCGGAAATGGATCAGGTCACGGCCAGATTCTTTTCAGCGCGCGAAAATGCGATGCTGAATGCGCTGCCCGCGGAGCAACGTATCGAGGCTTTTTTCAATTGCTGGACTCGCAAGGAAGCTTACTTGAAGGCGACCGGCGAAGGCATTGCCGATGCGCTGCCACGAATCGAAGTGACCCTTGCCCCTGGCGAACCGGTGCAGTTGTTGAACGTCGGCGGTGACCTTCAGGCGGCAAGCCACTGGTCCCTGCGACCACTATTACCCGCAACCGGCTTCGTCGGCGCTGTGGCTGCCAGGGCGCGCGGGTTGAAACCGGTGTGCTGGAGGCTGCCTGAAAGATCTCCGACTCCGGAACAAACGCAATGATGCGTGTGCGCCCGGCTGAAAACAAACCGGCGGGCGCGGGTTATCACTGCCGTTCGCGGCGTTTTGGACTCAATTGCCCGGCATCGGCGCGGCACAAGGTCGGACCGTGTAAACCGGCCAACCGGCCTTTGCTGCTCAATTCGGTTTGTCACCCGCTTACCGTTCGCACCAGTTCGGCTCTGATCTGCTCCAACCTGCGCCGGTCAGTGATCCGCTTTTCCTCGAAAAACCGGGCGATCTCGGGGTTGGGTTTGAGGTTTACCTGGGCCTGTTGTTGGAGTTTCAAGTCTATCATTTCTTCGATCAGTTTCACGAAAGATTCTGCATTCATAACGCGTCCTTTGTTCTGCGGTAATACAAATATTCACGAGCACGGTTGGCTTCTCGTCTCACGGCCTCCTGATTCTTACCTCCTTCCGTCGCCGATGACCAGCCACACCAGAGGAAATTATGTGACTTTGATCAGTTCAACCCTCGACGCACTGACAAGATTAAAACGGGCACTCGCGACGCGGCTGCGAGTTCAGAATCAGAAGCGCACCGGGGCCGCCCGGGAACCGGTTGCACGCTGGACGCAATGGACGTCGGCGGCTTTACTCTGACCATGCGCACATTGATTTTCACGTTTGTCTGTCTCGTATTGGCGGCGCAGGCCTGCGCGGCGGTACCGGTAAAAATATCCGGCGCCGGTCCTCGCTCAATCAACAAACCGCTCAAATCTTCCAGAAATCCGAACTACTTCGAGGACGCCAGTGGCACGCCGCTCGTCCTGTGCGGATCGCATTCGTGGAACACTCTGCAGGATTGGGGCAGCAACGGGTCGATACGAATGCTGGACTTCGACGCTTTCGTCAGTTTTCTCTGGGCGCACGGACACAATTTCACTTTGCTGTGGTGCACGGAACTGCCGAAATTCCACGGCCTGCCCACGACGGAGAATTCATCGCCGGATTTCACGGTCAGCCCCTTTCCGTGGAGGAGGACCGGGCCCGGATCAGCGACCGACGGTGGGTTGAAATTCGATCTGACGAAATTCGACCGGGCCTATTTCGGGCGATTGCGCGCACGTGTGCAGGCGCTGCACGGCGCCGGGATCTATGCGGGCGTCTATCTGTTCACCGGGGAATGGCTGTTGCGTTTCCGTTGTCCAACCGACGGCTACCCGTTCTCGGGACCCAACAATGTCAACGGAGTCGATGATGGTTATCGAGGTGGATCGCTCGACACGGCAACCGGCTCCGTCACCATGACCGCGCCCAACGCCATCACCGGTTTTCAGGAGGCCTACGTGAAGAAAACCATCGACACCCTGAACGATCTGCCGAACGTGCTCTGGATCGTCTCGGAAGAAGCCCCGACCAATTCAATCTGGTGGAACAACCATTTGATTTCGTTTGTCAGAGCGTACGAAAAGGGAAAGCGCTTTCAACATCCCATCGGCTTTGGAACGCTCGATCATCCTTTGGATTCGGAGCTTTATGACTCCGATGCGGACTGGGTGGCGCCATCGGCCAGGGTTTCTCCGGAAAGATCCTGCGGAACCGGCCACCCCTATTGCAAGGTTAACATCAATGATAGTGATCACAGCTACTTCGGGATGTGGAACGATCCGCCCCGCAAGAACCGCAATTACGCATGGAAGAATTTCACGGCAGGCAATCAGGTTCTGTTCATGGACCCGTACCTCGTGTACTATCCGCGCCAGCAGCGAAACCTCTGCAGCTCCCTCGTCAACGCCATCGCGGGCGTGCCGGATGCACGCTGGGAAAATTTTCGGAACAATCTCGGGTATATCGTACGATACTCGCGCAAGCTCAACCTGGCCAACGTCGCTCCGAGGAGTTCTCTCTCCTCGACGAAGGAGTGCCTTGCCCAGACCCCATCTGTCGGCGCGGAGTATCTGGTTTATGCTCCGTCGGGAGGCTCATTCACGGTGGATCTTTCAGCCATGCCGGACTCGCGCATGCTCGCAGTAGAATGGCTCAACCCTGCAACCGGGGCGACGATATCCCAGAATCCGATTACTTCCGGGTCATCCTCGCAGTCGTTCAGTCCACCCTTCAACGGGGATGCGGTGCTATACCTCGTGGATACCGCCGGCCACAAGTGATCGCCGGGAACTGCCAGATTACCCGCCGGCGTGTTTGGAACGCCTTTACTCGATCGTCCAGAGCGTCACGGAGTCCTGATCCTTGACGAATATGCGGTTACCCGCCACAACAGGATAGGCGTAGGTTGGAGTGTCTGCGACTTTGATACTCGCAAGTTCTGTATACTCCTTGTCGCCCGGCTGGAAGACGATCAGTTGGGACTTCGGTGTCAGAGCAAGG
>DATNDF010000108.1 GCA_035607015.1 Candidatus Angelobacter sp.
ATAAAGCATCCCGTCGGTCCACGCGATTTTGCCGTCAGACAGTTCCTTGACGCGCTGGATGATGGCGTAGCCGTAATTGTCGCCCTCCGACAGGATGGAGAGCACCAGAGGGACCGAAGAGGCGGCGACCAGTTCCTTCTCAAGCTTCATGACAGTCCATAATACATTGCAGTGCAATGTATGTCAACAGGTTTTTTCAGCGGGCCGTAGATTGTGGGTTCTCGTGAACCCGGCGATACCGGTGCAAATCCGGTCCAGTGCTTGCGGTGGTGGGGCAACTCTCAGCGCACCGGGCAATTCCACAATCGCTTTCTTGTCCGCTTTTCCGTTTGTGGCCGTGCGCAAGCACCCTGGAGCAAAACCACGCGAGGCAGCCAATTTCATTTGCGATTGACGATTTGCGACTGCCGATCGAGAACAGCCAAAACGCACCAACAAAGAACAAACACCGAGAACTGTAGCGGCGATCTATGATCGCCGAGAACAGCGGCAGTCACAGACAGCCGCTACAATTTTTATGTCAGACATCCTGAACAAGACGATTGTGCTGGTGCTGAACCGCAACTGGCAGGCCATCAGTCGCGGAGTTGAGCGGCAAGTCTGGGGCTTTGCTGGCGAGAGTGGTAACCGCCAACAACCCGATTCCTCGGCTCAAAGAGCATCCGGCACTCGAAGCTTGGATCAACGAGGGACGCCCACTACATGAAGGCAAAGATACGTGTCAGTTCTGCGGTCAGCCGCTAGGCAAAGATTTGATGACGCACATTGCCGGGCATTTCTCCGCCGACTACGAAAACTTGATGTCGGACTTGAGTGCGTTGATCAAAGCGATTCAAACTGCGCAACACGAAGAAATCGCAGTGGACCACAAAGGTGACTTCTACACTGAACTGTCAGAGCGATTCAGCGACGAGAAAACCAAACTAGGGAAGTTGCTCAAAGCGCGAAAATCCGGTTTGGAAAATCTTGCGACGGTTCTCGCCACAAAGCAAACCAAGGCGTTCACGAGTTTGGAATGTCCGAACGTTGACGATCCCGCAGAGCAAATTGTCGCCGTGGTTGAAGCCATAAATAAGATCATCACTGAGCATAACAACCGGACGGCAGAATTTGACCAGAAGCGCCGAACGGCGTTCACCACACTCGAAAAACACTACGCGGCAAAGTTTATCCTAGACGAAAAATACAACGAACGGCTCCAGCTGATTGAAGGCCTAAAAACCACTATTGGCAGCCAGACGAAGAAACTCGGAGAACTCAATGCCGAGATTCGCGCGCTCGAACAAGCGCTCTCGGAAGCGTTGAAGGGAGCGACGCGAATCAACGAACTGCTCACCGCATATTCCCGACACGAGCGAATGCAAAGCGGTTGTGCAAGCGTGTCTGAAAACCGTTCGAGAATGGGATGCGGACTACTTCAAGGATTTGGAGGCGGAGGTAATTTGAAATGACTCACACCAACTCAACCCAAATCCACGCGACCGGCGAGGCCACGGGTTTCATTCCTGCGCCGGGCGACAAGGGCAAGCCCATCACCGTCATCGGCACGAACTCGATTCGCGCCGTGTTCAATGCGACATGCCTTCAGCAGGTGCTCAACGCCCGCAGCACGCCTGACCGCGCGCGCTTCGCCGGGAGGGACGGCGCTTAGGAAGGCACGCTCGGAGTGTGCATGTCTGGTTTAAGACCGGAGTGATAGTCGCCCACCTTGTGCCTGGTTTCGGCGATCTAGTTCAAGCATGGCTTTAACTACGCCCCCAATCTAAACAAATGCCTTCGGCTTTCCAGCGAGCAAAGTCATTCGCCAAGCAAACGTCTGGTTTCATCCATCAGCGGATGCTCGAAGGCACTGGCGTAGGCGTCCAGCATGGCTGCTTTGAGGCGCAGTTGTCGTCCGGTCTTGCGCCAGCCAGAGACGGCGGTGAAAACTTCGCGGAGGATTCTTTTCGATTCAGCGGTCTTGAGACCAAAACGCGCAGCCGCTGCCAGCGCTCCAGTGATGGTGGGTTCCTGCTGATCCTCAGTGATCGGAGTTTTGCTCCCAGGAGCGCGGTCCATTTGCGGCACCGGGTTGAGATCGTAGGCCGGCGAGAGCGCCCACCGTCCAGGTTCGCGCATCAGGAAACCGTGGTTGCGGAGGTGGTCGTCGTAGTTGCTGGCAAGAAGCGACAAGACAAGGCGTCGCCACAATTCGCGGAGGTCGCCAGCGACATCGTTACCAAATTGACGGATGCCATCAGCCACGAGCGTGTACGCACCCATATCACCTTGAGCCAGGCCCAACAGACTCGATGCCGAGACAAAAGGAATTCGGTTTTTTCCCGTGCGATCAAAGCGGGTGATGACAGCGACACTTTGCCGGCCCACAGGCACGAGCTGATGTTCCGCGACCTGGATGCCCGCTTGTTCGGCGAGGGTGAGCGCAAGAATTTCGCCCGCAGCAACGTCCCGAGTGTCGTCGGGCTTGGGAAATTTCGCGATGGCCAGTCGGTCGTCAGCAAGGCTGACCGCTGCTTTTGGCCGAGCGCCGCCAATCGGTGAGCCGGCGCCAAGTAGAAACCGCAGATCCTGAGCGGATTCGGTTTCACTGTGAATTGCGTCGGTGGCGCGAAGAAGCGCGTTGAGACGCACCAGAGGCGGGAGCTTGCCGCTCGTAGTGGCGAGAAATGGAGCGGCGCCGTCGATCCGAAAGCGCAAGGCGCCAATGCGTGTCGTATCATCGAGCGCAAGCACATAGTCGATGTCGCGATACGGCTTTTGAACGAGGACCTTTTTGCGGACGGCGCGTTCAATCAAAATGCGACCCCAGCGGTCAGGTCCACAGTCCTGAATTGCCCCGAAGAGCGCGGCATCATGATGAGCCCCGCGTTGCAGTGGAAGCGATGTGGGGTCGATGGCGAAGGCGCCGTCACGCTTGAGCCATTCGGGCGCATACTCAAAGGAAACAGACGGGCCGCGTTCGGCCGGGTAGAGGCGACCCACCAGATGAGTCTGCTCCTGCCAATCGATATGGACCTCCAGGCTCATGGGCGGGAGCGGCGGATGCGCTGTGGCAGACGGCGCTCATCCAGGCTGAGAGCGAGTTCGTCCGTGCCCGGCGCGGCAAGATTTGCGAGGCGATCGTGCAACTTAAGGATGAACGCGGCTGTCGCCAGAGTGCCGAGCGAGACGGTCGGGTCACCACGCTCCAGCCGCCAAAGTGTATCGCGACTGACAAAAAGACGGGCCGCCATGTCGGTGGTAGCGATGCCGCGTTTGCGCCGGGCAAGCGCGAGGTCGTGGCCCAACTTGCGGAGCGCGTGAGCGGCCGGCAACGGGATGGAGTCCGTCTTTGACATGCCATATTGTCCTGTATGGCTAACACTAAGTCAAATAACGTCTTTTTTGTCTGACTCTATTGTCTTTAGGAAGAGGCAGCCAATCTCCCCGCCAAGAGCCTTGGAAAAAAACAAAACCCGTTTGTCGGTTGCAGGGGAGCGACGAGTTTCTATGTTGGCGATGATCTCGCGAGTCATGTAACACCCAAGCAATTGCATTTTTGCGGCGAGCATTTCCTGTGTCCAACCTGCTCGATGCCGAAATTTGACCACATTTGGGCCAACGACGTTTGCATTCCCGAGCATACCTTTCGACGCTGGCGAAACCCAAACGCCCGGCTATTTCCAAAAACCAAAAACGAAAATAGTGACCTTTACTATTTTCGCGGGTGAATATCCGGGTGATGGCGGTTTTTTGAGCCATGCTCCTTTGAAAATAGCGAATCACCTTGCGCGCACAACCGAATTGCGTGTGAGAAACTGACACCAGAGCGGTAACGAAAAGCAGGATTGAGTTCAGTGGATTTATGTTGAGTAGCGCTGAAAACCTCATTAAATCATCGTAGTTCGTTCGGAAATTCAGGGGTGATCAGTTTAAGCCCTAAGTCTGGAGCCAGTCTTACGAACGTTGCAACGGCCAATTCAGATACGATGATTCGATTCCCTTCACCCACTCCAGATCCCCTCTGGTGACATTACCCATCGGTCTAAAAATCCGTTGTCGTCAGGCACAAACCCCGGCAATCTCCCCGCTCTAATGCAGCAGATCAACCTGGGCATCGTTGGCGGCGGCACAGTGGGTGGCGGAGTCTTCCAGGCCATCCAAAGGAACGGCGCGCTTGTCTCTTCGCGGCTCGGAGTGAGGCTGCATGTCGCCAAAGTGGTCGTCCGCAACATCCAAAAGTGCCGGCCTGTCAAAATCCCGGCATCGCTGCTGACGACGGATTGGTGCGGCGTTGTCAACAACCCGGCCATTCATCTGGTCGTCGAGTTGATGGGCGGCACGACGACCGCGCGCGAAGTGGCGGTGAGCGCGCTGAAACAGGGCAAGCCGGTCGTCACGGCCAACAAGGCGCTGCTTTCGGCGCACGGCGAAGAACTGTTTGCAGTCGCGCAGCAAAACGGTGCGAACCTCTACTACGAAGCGAGCGTCGCCGGCGGCATCCCGATCATCAAGGTGTTGCGCGAAGGATTGATCGGCAATCGCATCACGCGCCTCTACGGGATCGTGAACGGGACCTGCAATTACATCCTCTCGCGAATGAAGGCCGAGGGCGCGGATTTCAACGAGGTGCTCGCTGACGCGCAGCGGCTGGGTTACGCCGAAACCGAGCCGTCGCTGGATGTCGATGGTCATGATGCCGCCCACAAAACCGGCATCCTCGCGTCACTTGCCCACGGTTTCTGGGTTAATCCGAAACAGGTTTTTGTGGAAGGCATCCGGCATATTTCAAAACTCGACATCCAGTTCGCCGGACAACTGGGCTACACCATCAAGCTGCTGGGCATCGTAAAGAAGACTGAAAACGCCGGGGGAACGAAGCGAAGGCCGAATGGCTGCGCGCCCGTCCAGGTTTCCGTTTATCCCACGCTTGTGCCGAACATCCACGTACTCGCGAGCGTCAATGATGTCTTCAACGCGATTTATGTCCGCGGCGATGTCGTTGGCGACACGCTTTACTACGGACGCGGTGCCGGGCAGGACGCCACGGCCAGCGCAGTGTTGAGTGATCTGGCCGATGCGGCGCTCGACCTCAAGTGCGGGACCAGGAACCGGATTCCGGCGTTCGTGCCGCATGAGCGCGAGGGCGCCGTGCTCCCCTTCGACGCGGCGGTCTGCCGCTGTTACGTGCGCTTGAGCGTGATTGACAGGCCGGGAACACTGGCCAGGATCGCCGCCATTTTTGGCCGGTCGAAGATCGGCATATCCTCCGTGATACAACCGGAGGGTCACGAGGGCGAAAGTGTCCCCCTGATATTGATGATCCACGACGCAACCAATGCCGCCATCGCCAGGGCGCTCGCCAGCGTCCGCGCGCTGCCCGTCGTCAAGGCTCCTCCGGTCATGATCCGTGTCGAAAATTTTGAGTAGCGCCGGTCTGCCATGGCCCCGATTCTCTTCTTCAGCACCAACGGCAAATCCGCCCCGGTCGGTTTGCGCGAGGCCCTGTTGACCGGACAGGCGCCGGATCGCGGATTGTATCTGCCGCGAGCATTTCCCCGTTTCACAGATGCCGAAGTCGCCGCGTTCGCGAACCTCTCTTATCACGAGATCGCCTTTCGCGTATTGTCATGTTACAGCGCCGATGCGCTAGGAGCGGACCACCTGGCCGCAATGTGTCGTGACGCCTACGATTTCGACGTGCCGCTCGAAAAAGTTTATGACCGCGTCCACGTCATGCGGCTCGATCGCGGGCCGACCGCGTCGTTCAAGGATTTCGCGGCACAGATGATGGCGCGCATGTTCGGGCATTTTCTTCGCGAGACGGGAAGGCACGTCACGATTCTCACCGCCACCAGTGGCGACACCGGCTCGGCCGTCGCCCATGCGTTTCACAACGTGCCCGGCGTTCAAGTCATCGTGTTGTTCCCGTTTGACGAAGTCAGTGTCAGCCAGCGCAAGTTGATGACGACACTGGCCGAAAATGTCCGCACCATCGCGATCGACGGCAAATTCGATGATTGTCAGGCGATGGTCAAACGGGCCTTTGCCGATCCGGCTCTCAAACACATTCCGCTGTCGTCCGCCAACTCGATCAACATCGGCCGGCTGCTGCCGCAGAGCGTTTATTATTTTTACGCCGCGTCCCGAATCGCCCGGCCCGGCGAGCCGATCGTGTTCTCGGTGCCCAGCGGCAACTTCGGTGACATGATGGGGGCGGTCGTGGCCGGCCAAATGGGTTTGCCGGTCAGAAAACTTATCGTGCCGGTGAACAGCAACGACGCCTTCCCGCGTTTTCTTGAAACCGGCGTGTACCAAAAGATCGAGCCGTCGCGCAACTCGGTGTCGAACGCAATGAACGTGGGCCATCCGAGCAATCTCGCGCGACTCGTCAGTATTTATGGCGGCCGCATGGACGAGACCGGCGTGATTCATCAGATGCCCGACCTCGCCGCAATGCGGCGTGATTTGTTCTCCAGTTCCATTTCCGATGAACGCACGCGCTCGACGATTCAGGAAGTCTGGACGAAATATCAGTTGCTCCTCGAACCGCATGGGGCAGTCGCGTGGCGTGGATTTCTCGATTGGCTCGCGACCGAGCCGCCGGGCAACGCCCCCGCGGTGGTGCTAGAAACCGCGAACCCGGCGAAATTCCCAGAAGAAGTTGAACGGACGATCGGCTTCTCACCGGATGTCCCGCCCGCCATGATCGCCACCAACAAAATGCCGGAGGACTTCGATCGTATGGGCGCAAACTACGAGGAATTCCGCGCCTATCTCATCGAAAAACAAGCTGCCACTTGATTGCCGGGGCATTTCTGGCATTCTCACCGTCCGCCGCGCGTCCGGCGGAATGATTTCCGGAATAAAACATGGCTTTGATCGTTCAAAAATACGGCGGAACCTCGGTCGGAAACACCGACCGGATCAAAAACGTGGCCTCGCGTGTGGCCCGATATCGCGCCAAGGGTGACCAGATTGTCGTGGTCGTCTCCGCGATGAGCGGCGTGACCGACAATCTCATCAAGCTGGCCAAGGAAATCATGCCGCTGCCGATCGAGCGGGAGATGGACGTGCTGCTCGCCACCGGCGAACAAACGACCATCGCGCTCACCGCCATGGCGCTCCACGCGCTCAATGTCAACGCCGTTTCGCTTACCGGTGCCCAGGCGGGCATTCTGACCGACGGAGTCCACACGAAGGCCAAAATCCAGGACATCACGCCGAAGAGAATTCATCAGCACCTTGACGCCGGCAACGTGGTTATCGTTGCCGGCTTTCAGGGACAGACCGAGGAAGGCCAGATCACCACGCTCGGCCGCGGCGGCTCGGACCTGACCGCGATCGCGCTGGCCGCGGCGTTGAAGGCCGACCTTTGCCAGATTTACACGGACGTGGACGGTGTCTATACCGCCGATCCACGCATCGTGCCCGGCGCGCGCAAGCTCGACGAGATTTCCTATGATGAAATGCTCGAACTCGCCAGTCTCGGCGCGAAAGTGATGCAGTCGCGCTCGGTCGAGTTCGCCAAGAAATTCGAAGTGATTTTTGAGGTCCGCTCCAGCCTGAATGACAACCCCGGAACGATTGTGAAAGAAGAAACCCGAAACATGGAGGACGTCGTCATACGCGGCGTGTCGCTCGACAAAAACCAGGCGAAGGTCACGCTCGTGGCTGTGCCCGACAAGCCCGGCGTCGCCGCCACGATTTTCAAGACGCTCGGTGATGCCGCGATCAACGTGGATATGATCGTGCAGAACATCAGCCACGGCAGTGGCGCGCCCGCGACCGACCTTTCGTTCACGGTGGACAAGGCCGACCTGCTCAAGGCGCAGAAGGTCATCGGCGGGTTGAAGAAAGACATACGCTTCGGCGAAGTCATCGCCACAGACAAAATCGGAAAGCTGTCGATCGTGGGCGTGGGAATGAAGAGCCACTCGGGTGTGGCTGGCAAAATGTTCGACACACTCGCCCGGGAAGGCGTGAACATCGAAATGATTTCCACGAGCGAAATCAAAATCTCCGTGGTGATCGACCTGGCCAAGGGCGAACACGCCATGAAAGCCGTTCACGCGGCGTTTTTGGGGCCATAGCCGCATCCTTTCTTGGCGGCAGGTTTGGCAAAGGCGGGGTCGAAACGATTTCTCACCATAAGACTGCTGGAATTGACCCGTGTGCTGAGTCATGGAAGGTCGCGCCGCACCGTCCACGATTCCTGGGAGGGAGAACGGTCGTGGTGTTTGAAAGGATGATTGACGAGCTGGCGCCCAAATCGCCCGGCGATCGTTGAGGATTCGCAATCGATACCTGACCGGCGCAAGAATCCCTGCAGTTACTCCGCGGTGATCTTGATCGTGTGCGTCACGGGCGTGAACGATTCGTGAATAGTGCGGGCGAGCGGTGCGCGGACTTCTTCGGTCAACGCCACCGTCTTTTCTATGTCGGCCCCGCCTTCCGGCCCGTGAAAAAGGTCCTTGATCTGGCGTGTTTCGTAGGCCTGTTTGGCAGCGACCGCGTTGTCCACCCTGTCGAACGCCTCCGAGAATGGATTCGTCGCAAAATCGTCAGCGAGATTCACGCCCTTGCCCAACTGTTCTGCCGAGTACGTTTTTGTTTCAGCGCCCCACGTCACTTTGTAGTTTTTCACGGTGGCGTTTTTCACGACCAGCATGAGCCGGTTGAGTTCCGGATTGAAGGGCACGAGCGTCATCCCTGAGCGAATGCTTCCATCATTGTCCAATGCACCGGTCGCGCAGAACGGGTAGCGATGGCTCTTGATTTGCAGTTCGCCGTCCTTGAACGAAACGAGTTCATGGCCTTTGGAAACAACCGCCTTGTTGCGCGCGAGGTCCACGGTGAACGTGCCGATCTCGCCGTCAACTCCCACTCCTTTCAGGAACGCATACGCCATCACGAGCTGCCCCGCCCAGCCGGGATGCACGCCGTCCTTGCCGGCAATCGCGTAGTCCGCGCCGTATTTTTTCCGTGCTTCAAAGCCCGCCGTCAACATCGGCCAGAACACGTCCGCGAATCCGGTCTTTTCCTCCCCGGCAATCTCGATGTCGATGTTGCGCAGGTTGCACAGGCTCAGGTTCAGGTCTTCCACCGTGCCGCTGGCGTTTTTGACCCACCCGGGCATTTTGCCCACGCATCCGGGCGAGCCCTGGACGACCCGGACGCCGTGGGCCTTGAACGATTCGATGATCGCCGTTGATTTCTCGCGATACGTCTGGCCGATGCGATCCTCGTAAGGACGATACTCGTGGTCGTTCATTCCGTAGCAGGTCGTGGCGATGGTCGGTTTGAACCGCAGACAGTCGTTCGTCATGCGGGCGAGGAATCCCGGGGCGCGCTCCCCGCTCCAGCCGTACTGCCGCACCGTGATCTCCAGCTCCGGCACGCAAACCGTCAGGTAGGTCTCCATGATGCGCGAATACATCTTCTGTTCCGTGATCGAATCACCGCAGATGGCCAGACGGTCGCCTTTCTTCAGCAGCAAACCGCCCGGACGCGGCGCCCTGACCGGACTGAATTTCGCAAAAGACAGGTCGTCGGGTTTTGGCTCCAGCTGCGTGGCGGCGAAGGCAGAAACCGCAATTGGAACCAGCAAAAAGAAAAAAGGGAATCGCTTCATAGATCTGATGGCGAGAGTCTTCGGCTTTCAGCGTTGACCGTCAAGAACGGAGGTCGCGTCCGGATGTCGCGGGCCGGCTGCCTCCAGCGGTCGCCGGGAGGTCAAATGAAGGTCCCGTCACTGAGGGGTGGGCATCGAAACGCACAGTTGCAATCCGGCGACGAATTACTATTCTACCTCGCCAGAAGCCCGAACTGCCCAAGCAAAACTATGAAACACTTTGCCACAACCCGTGTTGAGCGACCCTCCGCGAACAGAGGTTTTACGCTCATCGAACTTCTCGTCGTGATCGCCATCATCGCCATCCTGGCGGCGTTGCTGCTGCCAGCCCTGGCCAAGGCCAAGACCAAGGCACAAGGCATCATGTGCCTGAGCAATAACAAGCAACTGCTACTCGCGTGGCATTTGTATGCCGGCGACTACAATGATGCCTGCGCAAATAATTTCACGATTCCGGACACCGAATCGGCTATCACGACCAAGAAGTTTAACAACTGGGTGAATAACGTGATGACGTGGTCCACTGCTGGCATTGATGCGCAAAGCACGACGAATGTTGAATGGGTTAAGAATGGCATACTCTCCCGTTACACGGCGGCGGCGCTGGGTGTTTACAAGTGCCCGGCGGATGTTTACGTGAGTCCCGCCCAACGCAAGGCGGGCTTCCCCAGCCGTCTGCGAAGCAACTCCATGAACGCGCTTTTTGGACGCTCGGATAATCTCCCGACGTCTGCGAGTGGTCGGGCTTGGTTTGACTCCAATTATCGTCAGTTTCTGCTCACGTCCCAAGTTCCGCAACCGTCATTCACATGGCTCACGGTTGATGAACACCCGGATTCGATCAATGATGCGTTTTTTATTGTGGGAATTAATAATACGATGTGGGGCGATCTTCCCGCTTCTTATCATAACGCGGCATGTGGGTTCTCTTTTGCGGATGGACATGCCGAGATACATAAATGGTTGAGTGGTACGTCCGTGTATCCTGTGAAGTACAGTTTTTCGGTAAGGCCGTTCGATGCCGCCGGAAGGGTGGATTTCCAGTGGTACAAGGACCGGACTGGATACACTCTGTTTCGTTGATCGGGCGCGCCGCCGTTCATTGTGGGTTTGAAGTTTCCGCGGGCACCCGAATGAGGTGGTAGCGATTCAACGTCGGTTCGCGAAGCGTGACAACCCGGCCATTCGGCCACCGCACTTCGACCCTATTCACCCTTTCGGCCTTTCCCAGACCGAAGTGCACTGCATTGGCATGTTGTGAACGGTGGGAATCGCCGGTCACAATTTCCCGGACTGCGCTCCGCCCGTCATAGCGCAGCGTCACGCGGGCGCCGACCGGTGATGGTTTTCCGCTTTCTTCCCGAAAACGGAAGCCGATCCAGTTGCCACGGTCATCAAGCGTGTTCTGGTAGATTCGCAACGTCTGCCTTGCTTCCGGCCAGGCCTCGAACGTGGTGACAAGCAGGTCCACGCGGCCGTCGCCATCGAGATCGTCAGCGACGACGTTGCGCGAGGGTTCTTCCATCGCGACCCCCGTCAGGTGCCCGATCTCTACAAAAGACGCGCCGCGCTCATTCCAATAGAGCCGGTTTTTTTCGTATCCGCCGTAAGATTGTCCTTGCCCGCGGGTGTTCCCGATTTGCTTTCCGAAGTACGCGTACTTAACGACGCTTTCCCGTGAATCGCCGACGTAAATGTCGTGCGTCCAGAACTCCGGGTCATAATCTCGCACTGACTTCCCGCTCTCGTGTCCATTTGCAATGTACACATCCGCATAACCGTCATCATCGAAATCAAATGCGCCGCATCCCCAGGACCAGCCGGAGCGCGCGATCGAGTCATTGAATGGCGCCGGGTCATATCCGCCGTTCGGTCGCGCCAGGTAAAGGCGGTTGCCGTACGTCATTCGCGCACGCTCCTCGTCGTCCTTTTCAAAACCCGGGCGGCTCAACCCAAGGTGTACCAGCCGGTCTGCAGCGGGTGAATTCATTCCGATCATCAACAGATCGAGGCGGCCGTCGCCGTTGAAATCCGCCAGCGCATGCGCCATCCCGAACGCATGTGGCTCGGCAACCCACTCGCCCGACACGTCGCTGAAGCGCCCCTGACCGTCATTCCGATACAGGTCAACACCCGCAAAATCACTCACCACCACCAGGTCCAGCTTGCCGTCCCCATCCAGGTCCGCAAACGATCCGCTGTACACCCGCCGCCATCGCTTCTTCTCCAATCCCGCCTCCGCCGTCCCGTCCGTGAAATTTCCCCGCCCGTCGTTCAACAACAAATACCCAGGATACCCGTCGTTCGCGTTATGATAAGGCGTTGGCATTTGACCGTCCCGGTACGGCACTTTGTACTGGCCGAGCCACACGTCCAGGTCGCCGTCGCCATCAATGTCCCCGCAGGTCAACACCTGGGCGTACTTGAGATGAGGATTCGCCACCCACACCAGCCTGCCCGGTTCATCGAAGGTTCCCGTCGCCGATCCCTTGAACAGGTAAAGACCCTTGAAGCCCGCGCACAAAAAGTCCGCCGCCCCGTCCCCGTCAAAATCCCCGATCACCGCGCTTGTAATCAGCTCCGGCGGGTATTTGCACAACGGCTCCGCCTCATACCGCCCCCCCTCCCGCCGGTGATACACCCGGTTCTTCGCCGCCAGTATGATCTCCGACAATCCGTCCCCATCCAGATCATAGAGAATCAACGGGTCAATGAAGTAGGATTTTTCCGGCGGTGCGATTTGTTCATTCAGGATCAGCCGGAACGGCGGCTCCCCGCGCCGCGTCTTGAGCACCAGCCCGCTGGCGTCGATCCGCTTCACGGCCGGCGATTGTTCTCCAACCCGTTTTACAGCCCAGTCCACAAACAAATCACCTTCGATCGTGGCGCGTTCGACGTTGGCCGTGTTCAGGAGATCGGCCCGGAAATAAAACCGGCTCCGCCCCGGTCCGCCCGCCGCATCCGCGTCGAATTGATTCTGTCGAAACTCCGTCTGCACCAGCTGCCAGCCCGCCCGCTCATGCCCCTCCACCCAATCGCGCCACGCCCCGGCCGACTGCGCCGGTGCGGGACCCGCCGACTCGCGCACTTCAATCCCGTGCGGCAGGCTTTTGAGCCGGCTCCAGTCCCCGGGAATAATCTCGTCCACGGGAAAGGCCGCGATCAGCTCGAGTTTGTTGGTGGCGGCGTTGAGCGCGTCCCAGAGCGATTCAAAGGTCCGCCCGCACTCCTCCGCCTCCCTCTCCTTCGCCCACACCGTCTGGTCAACCCGCTTTTCTTTCGCTTCAAACTGTGCGAATCGAGTTGCGAATTTCTGGTGAGTCTTCTCACTGATGGTGGGAGAAAAATCGAAGGTCGAGGATTCACGCGTTGTCCGAACTACAAACAGCGCCGCGACAATCGACAAAGCGACAATCAGAAGGCCGGGACAGGTTTTTTTGGAGAAAGCACTCACACCTGAAAGAATGCTGATCCGGGCGGATTGTTGCCCCCGGCAAACCAGGCTCTGGCTGCAGGTCGAATCACTACCTGAACGACATCACTGCCAAGTCACGAAGCGAATCCAATCACGGTTTCACCGTAATCATCGCCCAGTTCAGATGGTGACGGCTGGCGTACGCGCCGAAGACCTTTTCATGTTGCATCAGCACGGCCCGCACCACGGCCGATTCGTCGGCATGGCCGAAATCGGGAACGAAATCGGGAATCAGGTCTTTCTGGCGGTGCGCGTAAATGAGCGCAAACACGGCGCCGGCCACCGCCACAAACGGCAGATCGTCTTCCGCCCCTTCGGCAAAATCCTCCACCACGTCCGCGAGGAACTCCAACTGTTCGACCAGGTGCGGATATTTGGGCGCGTTGATCTGTGTGAACTCCATTTTGAGAAACGGAAGCTTTTTGTGAACGCCCCGCAGTATTTTCGGCGTGATCTGCTCCGCGCCGTGATGAACGAACTCTAAAATCTCGGACATGCGGAGACTCTGACTGAACGGGAGGCACAAGACAAGTCACAACCGTGCAGCGATGATTACAATTTGGAAAGGCCGCCGATCCGGCGATCAAACGATTTCCACGGGGCACCGCGGCAGCGCGTGCAGAAACGCCTGGCCGTAGCGTTTGGTCAGCACGCGATTGTCGAGCACCGCGACGATGCCCTTGTCGGTTTTCGTCCGGATCAGGCGCCCAACGCCCTGGCGGAACTTGAGAACCGCCTCGGGCAGCGAGAATTCACTGAACGAATTGCCACCGCGCGCTTCGATGGCCTCGATGCGCGCCTCGATCAGCGGATGGTCGGGCACTGCGAACGGCAGGCGTGTGATGATGACGTTGCTGAGCGCCTCACCTGGCACATCCACGCCCTGCCAGAAGCTGTCGGTGCCGAACAGCACGGAGTCCACGTCCGCCTTGAACTTCTCCAGCATGGTCGAGCGAGGGGTGCCGGTCCCTTGCACAAAGCATTCGACAGCGAGTTCGTCGAAGAACGGCTGCATTCGTTCGCCGATGTCCTGCATGAGTCTGAAGTTCGTGAACAGCACGAACGCCTTGCCGTGGGTCAGCTTCACGAAGTGCTCGATCCAGTGAACGAGCGCCTCGGCGTAGCCGGGTTCGCGCGGGTCGGGCATTTTGTTCGCGACAAACAGTTTCATCTGGCGCGCGTAATCAAACGGCGAGCCGACCTGCAATTGGACGGCACCCTCGGCCCCGATGCGCCGGGTGAAGTAACGTAAAGAGTGTCGCGCGTCGCCGGGGAGCGGGGCCGGCATTGCCCGCGCGCCGGATTCCTGTGAAACCCCGATTTCCGCCGGAGAAAAACCGGAAGTCTGTCCCGCGGTAGCGAGCGTCGCGCTGGTCATGATGATCGACGTGTCGCCTTCGAACAGCCGGCCGCGCAGGTAATCCGCCACGTCGATGGGCGCGGCATTCAAGGTCAGATTCTTCTGCGCCTTGCCCGCGCGCTCCACCCAGTAGACATGATCCTCCGCGCTCTGGCTGAGAAACACGGCCACCGCCTCGCGCAACTCGGCCAGGCGCCGGTTGCCTTCCAGCAACTCCTGTCCGATGTCCCGGTCCTCGCTTGATTTGATCAATTCGCTGATCGATTCGCGCACTCGCTGGATGGGCAGGGTGAGGTTGTCGCCCACGAGGTCCGGCCGGCGGATGCGCAATTCTGTCCAGCTTCGCGCGGACGAACGTCTGCCTCGTGACCGGGGCGATTCCCGAGCGCCTTCGCCTTCCTCCGCGCTCTGGCTTTGATGCGCTTCCTCACAAACCGATTCCACTCCGGTGAAGAATTTTTCCGCCTCCTCGAGCAGTTCCCCGACCTCCTTCACCGCCCTGCCCTGGCGCAGCGTGGCGAGCAGTCCCTTTTCCGTGCGCGGGTTCCACAGGCGGTTCAACGCGTACCGCACCTGCCCGCTGGAAACGCGCACACCGATGTGCCTGGAAGCCACCTGTTCCATCTGGTGCGCCTCGTCGAAGATGACGAAATCGTTCTTGAACAGGATGCCGCCCTCGATTTCCTCGTCGATCCCGCCCAGCAGCGTGAAAAACAGCGTGTGGTTGAGCACCAGCACATCGGCGGAAAGAATGCGCTGGCGCGCGCGTTGAAAAAAGCAGGGACCATGCTGCTTGCCGAATTCGGACTGGTGCCCGCAAAGCTTCGGCGAACACAAGCCGCGCTCCGAGCAAACCTGCTGCCAGACTTTCGGGTCCGGTTCCAGGTCGAAATCCGACAAACTCCCGTCCTGGGTTCGTTTCGACCACTCGTGGATGCGCTGGAGTTCCTGGGTCTCGGGGGACGTAAACAGGCTGCCGGCCTGCTGCATCGCCTTATGGAGACGGCGCAGGCACAGATAATTCGCCCGGCCCTTCAGCATGGTGAAGTTGAACTTCACGGGCAGAATCTTCGCCAGCATTGGCAGATCTTTTTCCGTGAGTTGCTCCTGCAAATTGATGGTGTGCGTCGAGACGACCGCCTTCTTGTTATTCGACACCGCGAACAGGATGGATGGGACCAGATAGGCGAGGCTTTTGCCCACGCCCGTGCCGGCCTCGACCGCGAGGTGCCCGGTATTCTCCAGGGCCTTCGCGACCGCCACGGCCATCTCCTGTTGCTGCGGGCGGTACTCGAAGTTCTTCGCGTGCGACAACAACCCTCTTTGCGAAAAGATTTCCTCGACCTGCTTGACGAGGCCAACGCCAGAGCCGGCGGGCTGGTTTTCGATGGCGGAAATCATTTCAAATCGATTCGACTGTGAACGCGAAACGGTTCCGGGAAAAACACGTTCGATTCCCCGTGGCCGATCAAGTTTCGGTCGGCCTGCGTACCACCACTTCAACCGCCGCCTTGTTCTTCGCAATCATGTTCGCGGGCAGGATGCCGCGCCAGTTGAGGTTCGGGTAAATGACCGCACCGCGGCCGATGATGCTGCCGGGGTTGAGCACCGCGTTGCAGCCAATTTCCACGCCGTCACCCAGCAGCGCGCCAAATTTACGCAAGCCGGTGTCGAAGGGAACGCCATCGATTTCCACTGTCACATCCTCGTGGTCGAGCTTGACGTTTGACACTTTCACGCCGGCGCCGAGGTGCGCCTTGTGACCGAGAATCGAGTCTCCGACATAATTAAAATGCGCCGCGACGGCGTAGTTGAACAAGAACGCGTTCTTGAGTTCGGTCGAATTGCCCACCACGCAATTGTCACCGACGATCACATCCTCGCGGAGATAGGCGTTATGGCGAATCTGGCAGTTGCGTCCGATGATGGCCGGGCCTTTGATCATCACACCATCCTCGACGACCGTGCCTTCGCCGACAAAAACCTGCTCGCCAATCCAGGCCGTGCCCACACAGTGATTCTTTAGTGCCGGCCGCAGCTCTGCCTTGAGATAATCCCTGATCTTCCCGAGGGCTTCCCAGGCATATTCGCAGCCATCGAACAAAGCAGCGTGTTCCGTCTGGCTGAGGTCAAACAGGTCGGTCGGCTTGAACATGACGCGAAGGTAGAAGAAAGATGCGCGCCGGGAAATGACTTTTTAGCCAATCAACGAGCCAGCGGAAAAAACGAAACCTGTTTCACGCGGCCGATCTGATTTCGAACGGGCCGGAGGGCCTCAAACCAGGTTCCGCCGCATTTTCCATTTGCCTGCGGGCTTGTCCATGGCCACGTTTGCGGACGAATCATCCATGCGCGCCGTCATTCAACGCGTTTCCGAGGCCTCGGTCACGATCGATGGGCGGCTTCGTGGCGCGATTCAAAATGGCCTTGTCGTGTTCCTCGCCGTCGAAGAAGTGGATTCCGCGACGGACGTCGAATGGTTGAGCGGCAAGATCGCGCGGCTGCGCATCTTCCACGACGACCAGGGCCTGATGAACCGGTCGGTGCAGGAAGCCGGCGCCGATATTCTGGTCATCAGCCAGTTCACACTGTTCGCGAGCACGAAGAAGGGGAATCGTCCTTCGTTCATCCGCGCGGCCCGGCCGGAAACGGCCATTCCGATCTACGAGGCGTTCCTTCGCCGGCTCGCGGAGGACATCGGCAAACCGATCGAAACCGGCGAGTTCGGCGCTGACATGCGGGTGGCTCTGGTGAACGACGGCCCGGTGACCCTCATCATTGATTCGAAAAACCGGGAATGAGCGCGATGCCCGCCCGCTGACGCTCAAGGTCGCACTTCAAAGCGGTAGAAGGAATTGGCGTTGCCGGAAGCCCCGAGAGTCAGCGAGGTCGTTGTGCCCGTCGCGGGCACCCAGTCTGTCGCGGGCGTCCAGTTGACAAGGTCGGTCGTGACCAGCACCCGATACGCGCGGCCCGGAACAGACGGCCAGGTGAAACGCAGGCTTCCATCCCCCTGAGGTGCCGGGGCGGGGACGGCGAAAACCGAGTTCGTGCTCGTGGGATCGGTGCCGGCGATAAACTCGGCGAAATCGGTGGCCCCGTCGCCGTCAGTATCCGTCAGTTGCGTGCGGTTGGTCGAGGCGGAGCTGAAGTAATTCCGTTCCCAACTGTCCGAAATGCCGTTCGTGTTCGCATCGAGAAAGGTGTAATTGCCGGCGAAATTCACCGTGCCGCCGGCAGTCAGCGTGTTCGTCAAGTCGGCCGGAGTTTGATAGTACGGGACGTCGCCGAACCGCAGGACGTATTGGGCGGCGGGCAGATTGCTGATGGTGACGGAAGGCGCAACGCCGGATTGGACGGGGACGAGGCCGAAGGGGGAGAGCGAGAACAATGAGTATGTTCCCTGTTCGATATTCTTTGAGATGTTGACGTTTCCTCTCGCCCCAACGCCGGTGATGCTGACGTCGTCAAACGTCCAGCCGTAGATCGTGTCGCCGAAGGCGAAACCTTGATAATAGAAGACGACCTGAATGGTCTGGCCGACCCACGGCGTCAAGTCCACGGTTTCCTGCTTCCAGGTGTCCGCCACGTCGCCTGCGAAGTCCACTCCCAGCGGCAGATTGAGGCTGGGCGGTGTGCTGCTATTGGTGCTGATCAATACGCCGCCGTCTTCTTCATACGCGCCAAAGGTAGGGTCAACCCGGCTGAAATCGTGAACGTCCCAAAAAGTGAGCGTCGCCGACACAAGGCCGGAAAGATCGATAACCGGACTATACAAAAAGCTGCTCGCAAGGAAAAAATTCTGGTCGCCATTGAGGTCGCTGCCCCATGCGTTTGTGCCGGAATGGGCGCTGGCTGCCAGTCCGTTGTTGGGCGTGCCGAGCGTCCAGTTGATGTCGGAGCCGTTGACCGGATCGGGAACCACCTTCCAACCCGGTGCGCCGCTTTCCAGATCATCGAACCACGGCGGTGACGGCGCCTTCAGCGTCTGGAAGGTGTAAAGATTTCCATTGTTGTCGTCCAACGTAGTGTTGCCGGCCTGGTCGCGGCTGACGACCTGATAGCGATAAGTCCGATTCGCGAGAAGCCCGCCGATCGTAACAGAATGGTTGGTGACCAGGGCGCTCACAAAGGCAACGTTGGCCGGGGGCTGCGACAGGTCGCCGTATTGCACGGCCGAATCCGCCGGTTTGGAAGTCAGCCAGGTGACGTTCGCGTTGTAATAATCGGTGTTCGCCGCCACCTGCGAAATGACCGGTGGCCGTGTGTCAATGCCGGCCGTGGCGGTCACATTCCTGTTGTTCGATTCATCAAAATATGTTGCCGTGATCGTGTCGCCATCGGCCACCTGCAACTGGTTTGTGTCCGGGTTCCCGCCCACGAGGGTGAGAGTGCCCCTGAACAATCCCGGATGAGTCGTCTCCAGCAGCGCGACGGTCGTCCGGTTCGTCCGTGAACTGGTGACGAAACTGATCTGCGTCTGGCCGGTTCCGGCCAAATCCGAATCGCCAACCTCCACCAACAGCACGTCGTTGGTCGTGTAAAGGGTGTTGTCGAGGAATACCACGCCCTGTCCGTTGGCGCCGGGCGCAAGAAAACTGACGATGTCCCGCAACAATGTCACTGCGTTGTTGGGCGCCGCACCGTTCGTTGGGATGGTGTCGAACGGGAACGAGAGGAAGACGACGCGGCCGGGACTGTCCACGCCGATGTTCGGATAACTCATCCCGCACGGCTTGCCCGACGCGGATTCGAGCGTAATCGCTGTGGCGTCGGACGAAGGCGTGAATGTGTCGGAAAAATCAGGCCCCAACGAGAACTCATCGAAATCAAATGACGGATAACTGCTGTAATCCAGCGTCACACTCATGCCACTGGCGACAGACGCCGGCGCGCCTAGAACCGCCGGCACACCAAAATCCTCGTCGCAATCCGAACACTGCAAGGGCGGGTCCGGATTCTGTTTCAAGCCGGCCACTCGAAGTGCGTTTCGCCGGAATGGAGTGTCGCCCAATTGAGAGAGAATTCCCATCGATGCCATGAAGAACGAGCCGCCGCCATTGAGGTAGCTTTGAATCATGAATTGTTGCTGGGCGTTCAGCGTATTATTCGTGGCCGCAGGGTCGGGCAGGCCATCAGCGTCCACGCCATAGTTGATGATGTCATCGGTTGTCCGCCAAATGACCACCGGAAACGGCGTCAGGTCGGCGAGTTGCGGTCCTCCGCGCGCGGTCACTTTCCAGAACCCGTAACTGATACCCGCGGAGGTCAGGACATTGGTGTAAGCGCCGTCGGGAATTACCGTCGCGCCATTCGCTTCTTCTGCCGCGGTATCGTAGGCATCCACCAGAAGCACGGTCGGTGTCGCCACACCGACGAACGTGAAGAGCGCGCCGGAATTGTTGTCCGTCGCGACGTTTCCAGCAGCGTCGGCGGAAACGATGAGAAAGTAGTAGGTCTTGTCGGGGATGAGCTGGCTCAGTTTCACGACGTGACTGGTCACCAGAGCGGTGTTGGTGACGCCGAGGTTCAGATTGGAGCTGTTCGTTCCGTACCGGACGATGGAGGTGGCCGGCTCGCTCGTCTGCCAGGTGATGGTGAGTACGCCGACTTCAGTGGCGGCCGCCACACCGCTGATCATTGAAGGGACGATATCCGCCACCGCCGTCGCAACCCGCTTCGTTCCGGTCGAATCAAAATAATCCACCTCAATGGCGTCGCCGTTGGCAATCTGCACCTGCCCGGGGCCGGCAACGCCGGTCACGGTTGCCACCACGCCCGTAAACGCGCCGTAATTTCCCAATGCAGACAAGTCGCTGGTGATGGACTGGTGCGTTGCGAGGTTTGTCACCAGCACGCTCACGTTGCTGCTGGCGGCGCGAGCGGCGTCGAGCA
>DATNDF010000109.1 GCA_035607015.1 Candidatus Angelobacter sp.
CACGGGCCGAAATGTGACCGTGAAACGGACGAAAGAGCAGGAAAATTTTCAATTCCCGTGTTCGACTCCCGGACGGCAACTTCCAACTTCCGCCGCTGTCCGGCATCCGCTATACTCTCCGCGTGCTCGAAGAACTGGCCGACCAGCTCACCCGCAACATCTCCTTGTCCGGCGAGCAGGCGACCGCCGCGGTCGGCCGGCTCGTGGATGAAAGTGTTTCGGTTGAAACCAAGGCGGGATTTCTCGCCGCCCTCGCGCGCAAAGGCGAGAGCGTCGAGGAGATGGCAGCGTTCGCCCGCGCGCTGCGTGACATGTCCGTCGCGCCGCCGCTCGACGCTGCGACCCGGTCGCGTGAAATCCTCGATGTCTGCGGCACGGGCGGCGACCGCCTCAACACCTTCAACATCTCGACCACGGTTGCCATCGTCGCCGCCGCCGCGGGAGTGACCGTGGCCAAGCATGGAAACCGGGCCATCACTTCGCAGGCCGGCAGCGCGGATGTGCTCGAAGCACTCGGCGTCAAAATTGACCTTGAGCCGGACGAAGCGGCGCGGTCGTTGCGCGAGCACCACTTCGCCTTTTTCTTCGCCCCCAAATTTCATCCGGTGTTCCGCCATATTGGACCCGCGCGCAAGCTTTGCGCCGAACGGGGTCAGCGGACTGTTTTCAATTTCCTGGGTCCTTTGTTGAATCCCGCCCGTCCCAGCGCGCAACTGGTTGGCGTGCCGAGCCCGGAACTGTGCGAACCGCTCGCGCGCGTTCTCCAGTCGCTCGGCGTCCGGCGCGGCATGGTGGTCAGCGGACAAGTGGAGTCCGGAAATCGGAGCCCGGGGTCGGGCCCCGAGCCGTTGCGGTTTCTTGACGAACTCTCCACGCTGGGGGAAACGCACGTGGCGGAATTCTATCAGGACCGCGGTTTCGCCCGGTCGGTGATGTCGCCGGAGAATTTCCCGCTTCAATCCGCGACACTGGCGGACCTCGCGGGGAGCGACCGGGTTGCCAATGCCGCCATCGTCCGGAGCATCCTGCGCGGCAAGGAACGCGGCCCCAAACGTGACGCCGTGCTGATCAACGCGGCCGCCGCATTGTTCGTCGCGGGCAGGACGAAATCGCTGGTGGAAGGCTGGGAACTGGCTGCCCGCCTGATCGACGAGGGGAACGCCGGAGAAAAACTTGAAGCGCTGGTTGCCGCCACGCCGGCTTGACTCCGCCCGCCCGCGCAGGGTCCGGCGGGCGGAAGCGCGCCTGATTTTCCTGCAACTTTGCCGCCCGCCCTCGTGTTTTCCGGCTGACGCAGGACAACTATGTATAAAATCATCGGAGCAGACCTGAAGGAGTACGGCCCTGTCCCGGCGGAGCGCGTGCGCAAATGGATCGCCGAGGGCCGCGTGGATGGACAAACCAGGGCCTGCGCGGAAGGCGCGGGCGATTGGAAACCGTTGTCGGAATTTCCCGAATTCGCCGGCGTCATCACCGACCGGTCCGGCGTCGTCGCGCCGCCAAGAATCAACGCTTCCATCGGAGACAAGCTCGCGGCGGAAATCATCGCGCGTGATTACCGCGTCGACATCGGGGATTGCTTCAGCCGGAGCTGGGCCCTGTTACGGGACAACTTCTGGCTGCTGGTGGGCGCGACCGCCCTGGTGTTCGTTGTTCGCGTGGGGCTTGGCTTCTTCCTCGTGGTGGGCATTCCGACCAACGTGCTCCTCGGGTTCGTCCTGCAGGGAGGTTTGAGCCTGTTGTTCCTGAAGCGGCTTCGCGCCCAGCCTGCGGACCTCGGCGTGACTTTCTCGGGGTTCACGCTCGCGCTGCTGCCGTTGATCGTGTCGGGCCTGATTGCGCATGCGTTGACGTTCATCGGGTTTTTCCTGTGTGTGATTCCGGCGGTCTATCTGATCGTGGCGTGGTGGCTGTTCACGCCGTTGCTGATCCTCGACAAGGGCCTCGACTTCTGGCCGGCCCTCGAGTGCAGCCGCAGGGTCGTGACTCATCACTGGTGGCAATGCTTCGGACTGTTTCTCCTCGCGGCGTTGGTCGGGCTCCTCGGCCTGGCGGCGTGCGGCATTGGCATCTTCTTCACTGTTCCGGTGGCGGTCGGTGCCATGGTCTGTGCTTACGAAAACATTTTCTGTGCGCCCCCGGCGGCAAACGCGTTGCCGCCACCTGCCTCCGCACCATCCAATCTTCCGTCCGTGCCATCTCCTGCGCCGGCTCCAACGCCGCCGCCTTCGCCCGACGTTGGAACAGTGTCCACGACGCCAGTTACGCCGAACACGACCTCTGAAGCGCCACCGCCAGCCTCTCAGACTTGAACGCACGAACCTAATCGGTCGCTGAAACCGTGCCATGCTTGACGGACAAAATATTTCCAGCGAGCCTCCGTCCATGTACAAAATCATAGGGGCCGATCAGAAGGAGTACGGCCCGGTCAATGCCGACGAACTCCGGGCCTGGATTGGACAGGGCCGCGCGAACGGTCAAACCCTTGTCATGGTCGAAAACGGTCCCTGGAAGCCGCTTTCCAGTTATTCCGAATTTGCCGATGCGCTGCGGACTGCCACGGCCTCGGCGCCGCCCTCCTTAAGCAGTTCGCCTCTCGCGAGCCCGCGGGCTTCCATCGAAACTCGGACGGTCCAGGTTCCTGGCATTCTCTTGATAGTGGCGGGCGCGATTGGAGCCATGGCCAATTCCTTGAATTTGCTCGGTCATGTTCTGGGCCGGGCGTTTTTCCAAACGCAATCCTCCGGCAACCCGGAACTCGACAACTTCGTGCAAATCATGTCAGGTAGCCTCGGACTTTTGTTTTACAGTTTCGCGCTGGCATTGAACGTGTTGGTCATCGTCGGCGGCTGGCGAATGACCCGGCTGAGCAACTACGGTTGGTGTGTCGCGGCTGCCGTCGTCGCTGTCGTGCCCTGCCTGTCTCCCTGTTGCTGCCTGGGCGTCCCCCCGGGGATCTGGGCGTTGATCATTCTGTCCCGACCGGAGGTAAAAGCGGCGTTTGAGAATCGCGCGTCATGAATCGGCTCCCTCCGCAGAACAGATTCGTACCCGAGCGGGCCCCGGCCCGGGAACGAATGAACCTTGGGGCGACCAAAGAGGTGCGGCATGTATAAAATCATCGGTGGCGACCGACAGGAGTATGGCCCGGTCACTGCGGACCAGATCAACGCCTGGATTCTTGAGGGCCGCGCCAACGGCCAGACGCTCGCGCAGGCGCAGGGCGGCACCGAGTGGCGGGCGCTCTCGTCGTTCGCCGAATTCTCGGCGGCCCTTGCCGCAAGGTTTCCGGCGCCGCCGCTGGTTGGATCAGCCGATCCGGGCTCGGTTGCAGACGCGGCACTGACGCGGGGTGTTGAATTGAACATCGGGAGCTGCCTCAGTCGGGGATGGGCTTTGCTCGTGAACAACTTCGCTCTGTTCCTGGGCGCAAGCCTGCTGCTTTTGCTGATCCGGTTTTCCCTGGGATTCGTGCCAATCATCGGTCCACTTGCATACTTCATTATCTTCGGCGCTCTTTACGGCGGTTTCCTCCTGGTTTTTTTGAGACGAGTGCGCGGAGAGCCCGCCGGCATCGGTGATCTGTTCTCCGCTTTCGGCCAGGATTTTGTTCAATTCATGTTGACGGGGATTGTGATCGCCGTGCTGACTTTTATCGGCTGGTTGATTTGCCTGCTGCCCGGCATCTATCTGGCGGTGGCGTGGAAATTCAGCCTGGCGCTCGTGGCGGACAAGCGGTTGGAGTTTTGGGGTGCGATGGAAGCGAGCCGCCGGGTCATCACCCGTTGCTGGTTCCACATTTTCGGCATTCTGGTCATCGCCTATCTCCCACTGATCTTGTTCATGTGCTATTCGCTCATTCACGTGTTTTCAGTGATGATTCCGTTCCTTATGAACAGCGGGAGTGCTCCAAACTTTCAAGCGATCATGAAAATGGCGATCAGTCTGGCGCCTCTGTCACTGGCTCAACAACTCATCGCGCTGGTCACGGTGCCCTTTGCGACGGCTTCGTTGATGTACGCCTATGAAGATCTCTTTGGCCCTCGGCCAGCGCAAGCCCCTTGACCGCACGACTGCCTGGGGATGCCTCACCGCCAATCTGGCGGTGCCGGGCTGCGGTTCGCTCGTCGCCGGACGCGTGACGGGCTATTTCCAGTTGCTGCTCGCGGTGGCCGGGATGATCCTGACGATGGTTTTCGGATTGAAGTTCGTCACCTGGTACTTCGCCAACGGCCCGCGGTCGCAACCGTCACAGGAGGAGATCGGCGCTGATTTTCAGGAAATGTGGTCGCATCTGCGCTGGGCGCTGCTGGGGATGCTGGTGTTCCTGGCCGGATTGCTCTGGGCCGTGGCAAGCAGCGTCGGCATTCTCCTCGAGTCAAAACAAGTTCAACCCGCCCCGCCGCCGGTCCTGGGTGGAGAAAAAAGGTGAACGTTCCGCCTGTCATTTCAGGAACGAGAAAGGCTCCAGCGCCCGGCCTCCTGCCTGCCTGGATGTTTGCCGGGCTCCTGTTCCTGCTCGCAGCCGCGCGCCTGTCCTCCCTCTGGAACCTTCCGCTTCCGTTCTGTGCGCTAAAGAAGTTCACCGGCATCCCCTGCCCTTTCTGCGGCAGCACCCGGTGCATCCTCGCCTGTTCCAGTTTCGATTTCGCGAACGCGGTTCGCTGGAACCCGCTGACATTCCTCGCGTGCCTGGGTATTGTGTTGTGGTTCGCTGTTTGGATTACAGACCGGCTTTTCGGCCGCCGCTGCCTGGCGGTCGTTTATCGCGCGCCGGCCGTTCCCGCGTTCAAACCCGTCCTCGTCGCCATGGTGCTGCTGAACTGGATTTACCTCTGCCTGACGCTGCCCTAGCGCTTTTCGGCGTGACCACACCGTCTGCGCGCGATACCCTTGAAGCCATGGCCAAACTGACCTCCACTCAGATCGAGGCGGCGCTGAAAACCGTGCCGCTGTGGGAAAAGAAAGGCGCGATCGTCACGCGTGTATTCGCGTTCAAAGACTTCGTCGCCGCCATGAAATTCGTCAACGCGGTGGCGGACCTGGCCGAAAAAGCGTGGCACCACCCGGACATTGATGTTCGCTGGAACAAGGTCACGCTTGCGCTCACCACGCACGACCAGGGCGGGTTGACGGAAAAAGATTTCACGCTGGCAAGGAAGTTCGATGCCGCCGCCAAATAGTCTGGACACGGCCGCCCGGGACCTCTTCAAGAAACATTTCGGCTACACGCCGACACACGCCGTTTGCGCGCCGGGCCGGCTGGAGGTGCTCGGCAACCACACCGACTACAACGAGGGGATCGTCATGTCGGTGGCGGTGGACAAATACGTCTTCATCGCCGCGTCGCCGCGCACCGACGGCAAGGTCGAACTCGTCTCCTCCGCCTTTCCCGGCGCGGAAATCTTCTGGATGAGCGAATTGAAGCACAATCCCGCTGCGCCGTGGGCGGATTACGTCAAGGGCGTGCTCGTCCAGTTGCGCAAGCGCGGCGTTCACTTCAGCGGTTTCAGCGCGGCCATTCACAGTACGATTCCCATTGGCGCGGGCATGAGCAGTTCCGCCGCGCTTGAGGTCGCCGCCGCGCTCATGGTGCGCCAGTTGTTTCCCTACTCGCTCACCGAACTCGGCGCGTCGGTTCCGCCACCGCGCGACGGCCGTGGCCGCCTGCCACCCCTCGAAGCGAAGGAAAAGCTCCATCTCGCCCGGCTCTGCCAGGCCGCCGAGGTCGAATTCGCGGGCGTGAACTGCGGACTGCTCGATCAACTCTCATGTCTGTTCGGACGCGCCCATCACGTGATGAACATCGATTGCCGATTTCAGAGCGTCCATCACGCGCCGTTGCTGGGTGAAGCCATCGTGGTTTGCGACTCCGGCGTCAAGCACCGGCTTGTCGGCGGTGAATACAACGAACTGCGCGAGAATTGCGAATCGGCCGCGCACGCACTGGGCGCGAAAGCGCTGCGCTCGGTCGAACTGGTCTCTCTCAAGGCCGGCCGCGGGCGCCTCAACGAACGCCAGTACCAGTGCGCCTACCATGTCGTCAGCGAAATCCAGCGCGTGACGTTCGCCGAGCGCGCGCTGGCCGACGACGACCACCGGCAGTTCGGCCAGTACATGCTCCTCAGCCACGAAAGCTCGCGCGATTATCTGAAGAACAGTTGTCCCGAACTCGACCGGTTGGTGGAACTGGCCCGCGGGCATCCGGGCTGCCTTGGCGCGCGGCTGACGGGTGGCGGCTTTGGAGGCGCGACCATCAACCTCGTCGCCTATCATCAGGCCGAAGATTTCATGAAAACCATCGCCGAACAATACGAGCAACGCACCGGGCAAAAGATGAAACCGATGATCTGCCAGATCGTGGACGGAGCGGGTTAGGAACGGCGCCTCACGGTTTTTTTGCCGCCAACCATTCATCCACGTTGCGCTCCAGAATGTCGAGTGGCACCGCGCCGGATTTCAGGACCACGTCGTGGAATTCGCGAAGATCAAACCCGCCGCCCAGTTTCTTTCTGGCCCGTGAGCGCAGTTCCTTGATTTTCAGCTCGCCTATCTTGTAGGCCAGCGCCTGGCCCGGCCAGGCAATGTAACGGTCCACTTCGTTGACGACGTCCAGTTCGTGCTTCGCCGCGTTCTCCATGAAGTAATCAATCGCCTTCTGCCGGTCCCAGTGCATGGCGTGCATGCCGGTGTCAATGACCAGTCGCACCGCCCGCCACATTTCATAGGTGAGCTGGCCGAATTTTGCGTACGGATCGTCGTAAAGGCCCATGTCCTCGCCCAGCGACTCGGCATAGAGCCCCCAGCCTTCGACGAACGCCGTGTACTCGCCGTAACGGCGGAACTTCGGCAATTCGCCCTGCTCGTACGCGAGCGCGATTTGCAGATGATGCCCCGGCACTGACTCGTGGAGCGACAGCGCCGTCATCTCCCACTTGGGCCGCGTTCCAGGCTTGTAAAGATTTACAAAGAATGTTCCGGCACGCGAGCCGTCGGCGGCCGGCTGGCGGTAGTAGGCCGTCGTGGTGTCGGGCGCGATTTTGTCCGGGATCGGTTCGACGCCATAAGGCATGCGCGGCAGCGTGCGGAAAACTTTCACCAGGTTCGGGTCGATGCGCTTGGCCAGCGCCCGGTAGGCGGTGAGCAATTCGTCCGGCGACTGGAAATAAAACCGCGGATCGGTGCGAAGGAATTTGAAGAAATCCTGAAGCGAACCTTTGAACCCGACCTTGTCCATGACCACTTGCATCTCACCACGAATGCGCGTCACTTCGCGCAGGCCGATCGCGTGAATTTCCTCCGGCGTAAGTTTCGTCGTCGTGTATTTGCGTGCGAAGAACGCGTACATCGCGCCGCCGTTCGGCAACTGCCACGCGCCCACCTGATCGAAACAGGCCGGCAGATACTCGCCCACGAAGAATTCCTTGAACTTGCGATAGGCCGGAATGATGTCGGCCGTGACGGCCTCTTTCGCCGCTTTTTCCAACCGCACCCGGTTGGGCTCCTGAATCGAACGCGGAAAACTCTGGAACGGTTTGTAAAACGGGCTTTTCTCCGGCGCTTCGACGATTTGTTTGTCGATCTGCGCCGGCACGCGCTCCATCACGACCTTCGGCTGCACGATCCGCTCGCGGATTCCCTCACGCATCAACGCGATGGTCTGGTCCATGTAAACGGGGAACGAGCGCAGCCGCGCGATCCAGTCCTCGTAATCTTTTACCGTCTCGAAGCGCAGCGCGTCGGCCAGCTCGTCGGCGGTCTGGATGCCTTCACGCTGGTTCAACGGCACTAAATACCAGTGATACTGGTCTTCTTCGACGCCTGTTTCGTACTGCTTGCGGAACAGGTCGCAGTTGAGCTGGTCCGAGGGCCGGAGCTTTTTGCGGTCGATTTTTTGCAGCCGCCCCAACACTTCCTTCGCGTGCTCGTGCCGTTTCCCGATAGCAGCGAGGCTGGCGTCCTCCCAGCGGTCGTTCCAGCGACGGTCGCCGAGTGACGAAGCCCACGTCGGGTTTTGCTCCATCGTGTAGTTCCATTCGGCGTCGAACAACGCGTGCAGTTCGCGCGCAGTCTTGTTCGCCGCAACGTTCTGCGCGTTCACCAGCAGCGAGATTGAAACCAGCATGGCGCCCGGAGCGAGCCGTGGTATGAACCGTGGGAGCGTTATCATGGCGCGGGATGATAGGCGGCGCGCCGGCCGGTGACAACAAACGTCTGGCGACTCCGTGGTTGATAGACCGGGGTCGGTTGTGTTCAATTCGCCCGGCAATGTATTTTCCAACGCAGGACGAATTCGTGAAGCTGGCGGCGCAGGGCAACCTCATCCCCGTGACGCGCCGGCTGCTGGCCGACTTCGAGACGCCGCTGTCTGCTTATCGCAAAATCCGCGGGCAGGGCGAATCGTTTCTCTTCGAGTCGGTGGAAGGTGGCGAGCACCTGGGCCGCTACTCGTTCGTCGGCTGCAACCCGCGCGCGGTCATCAAGCAGACGGGTGGGCGCGTCGAAGTGATCAAGGGCGGGAAAGCAATCGAGACATTCCATATAGCGGGAAAGCCCCTCACCCCCACCCTCTCCCCATCAGATGGGGAGAGGGTGACGAAGCCGGGCGAGGGGGAAACCGTCCGCGACGGCCTCGATGTTGTCGCGGCTGAACTGGAAAAATATCGCGCCGTGCCGCTGCCGGGTCTCCCGCGCTTTACCGGCGGGGCGGTTGGGTTCATCGGTTACGAGTTCATTCACGATGTCGAACCAGTCGTGCTGCGGCCACCGCGCGATGATCTGCGCACACCCACGATGTATTTCCTCATCGCCGATCAACTGCTCATTTTCGACCGCGTCTCTCAGACTCTTACCGTGCTCGTCAACGCGATCGTGGACAATCCGGCCGGCGCCGCTGCGGCATACGAGGACGCGATCGGTGAAATCGAGCGCATCGTCTCATTGCTCGAGCAACCGTCCCAATACCAGCCGGTGAGTCTGCCATCGGAAGTTCCGTCCATTCCATTCGAGTCGAACGTGCTCAAGGAAAAGTTCCTCGCGAACGTGCGCAAATCGAAGGAATACATCACCGGCGGCGACATCATTCAAATCGTCGGCTCGCAACGTTTCTCCACGCCCGTGAAGGCCGAACCGATTGACATCTATCGCGCGGCCCGCTCCATCAATCCGTCGCCTTACATGTTTTTGCTCGAGCTGGACGGCTTTTCGCTCGTCGGCGCGTCGCCGGAGATTCACGTTCGTTGCGAAGACCGGCGCGTCGAGATCCGCCCGATCGCCGGCACGCGTCGCCGAGGCAAGACGCCCGATGAGGACGCCGCGCTGGAAAAGGAACTGCTCGCCGATCCCAAGGAACGCGCCGAGCACGTCATGCTGGTGGACCTCGCGCGCAACGATATTGGCCGCGTGTGCGATTTCGGCTCCGTGCTGGTGAAGGACCTCATGATCATCGAGCGTTACAGCCACGTGATGCACATCGTCTCGGAGGTCGAGGGCAGGCTCTCGGCAGGGAAGACGCCCTACGACCTGATGCGCGCCACGTTTCCCGCCGGCACGCTCACCGGCGCGCCGAAGGTTCGCGCGATGCAGATCATATCCGAGTTTGAACAAACCACGCGCGGGCCTTACGGCGGTTGTGTCGGCTATTTTTCATTCAACGGCAACCTCGACTGCTGCATCACGATTCGCACGGCGCTCATCAAGGACGGCAGGGCTCATGTGCAGGTCGGCGGCGGCTGGGTGAACGACTCCGACCCGGAAGCGGAATTCCAGGAAACGGTGAACAAATCAAAGGCGATGCTCAAAGCCGTGGCCCTGGCGGAGACGTTTGCGCAGTAAGCGTCCTCGCGAACCGGCTCGTCAGCAGCCTCACCTCACCAAAGGCCAGCTTCGGCTGGGTCAACGCCTCCGACCCGAGGCGTCGAATTGACCGCGCAACGGCCCACGTGTATGAATCGCGGCGCGAATCGTTATCGGACGCACCGTGAACATACCCATTTATCAGGTGGACGCTTTTACCGCCGAACCTTTCCGTGGCAATCCGGCGGCCGTCTGCATTCTCCCCGCGCCGCGCGACGAGCAATGGATGCAGAAGGTCGCGCTCGAAATGAACCTGTCCGAGACCGCGTTCCTTCACCGCGAAAGCGACGGCTGGCGCTTGCGCTGGTTCACTCCGGCAGTCGAAGTGGCCCTGTGCGGGCATGCCACG
>DATNDF010000110.1 GCA_035607015.1 Candidatus Angelobacter sp.
AACCCAACGCCGGTTCGCAGGGCGAATACGCCGGACTGCTTGTCATCCGCGCGTATCACGAATCGCGCGGTGACTCGCATCGAAACGTCTGTTTGATTCCCACCTCCGCGCACGGCACGAACCCCGCCAGCGCCGTCATGGCCGGGATGAAAGTCGTCGCCGTCGCGTGCGACACGAATGGCAACATTGACGTCGCCGACCTGCGCGCCAAAGCCGAGGCGCACAAGGCCGATCTCTCCTGCCTGATGATCACCTATCCGTCCACGCACGGCGTGTTCGAGGACAGCATCAAGGAGATTTGCGAAATCATCCACGCCAACGGCGGCCAGGTTTACATGGACGGCGCGAACATGAACGCGCAAGTCGGCCTCACCAGCCCCGGCTTCATCGGCGCGGACGTCTGCCATTTGAATCTGCACAAGACGTTTTGCATTCCGCACGGCGGAGGCGGACCGGGCGTCGGACCGATTGGCGTGGCCGAACATCTCGTGGAATTTCTGCCCGGCCATAACGTCATCAATCTCGGCGGCGAAAACCCCATCGGGGCGGTTTCCGCCGCGCCGTGGGGCAGCGCGAGCATTCTCACCATCTCGTGGATGTATATCGCGATGATGGGCGCGGACGGACTGACCGAAGCGACGAAGTTCGCCATCCTCAACGCGAATTACATTTCCAAGCGGCTCGAAAAACATTTTCCGACGCTCTATCGCAGCAACGGCCTCGTCGCGCACGAATGCATCCTCGACCTGCGCGCGTTCAAGGGCACGACCGCCGAGGACGTGGCGAAGCGGCTGATGGATTACGGCTTTCACGCGCCGACGCTCTCGTGGCCCGTCGCTGGCACGCTCATGGTCGAACCGACCGAAAGCGAATCGAAATACGAACTCGACCGTTTCTGCGACGCGATGATTTCCATCCACGCCGAAATGACCGCAGTGGAAAACGGTTCTGCCGACGCAAAAAATAATTTATTGAAGAACGCGCCGCACACCGCCGACCAGATCGCCAGCGACAATTGGAATCGTCCCTACACGCGCGAAGCAGCGGCGTTCCCGGCGAAGAGCCTGCACGACTACAAATTCTGGCCGCACGTCGGGCGCGTGGATAATGTCTTTGGTGATCGCAATCCCGTATGTTCATGCGTCGGAATGGAAAACTACACGAGTTGAAACGCTGATGGCCGCTGATGACGAAGGATAGCGCATCCCGATCGTCTCAAACTGAAACGATTCTTGCCAGACGCTCCATTTCCCCGCCGGGGGTTATGTGGGCGAAGGGAATTGAGCCGAAAGCATTTTGAAGTTTAACCCATGAACCCGTTCACGAAGTTCGCCATCCTCAACGCGAATTACATTTCCAAGCGGCTCGAGAAACATTTCCCGACGCTCTATCGCAGCAACGGCCTCGTCGCGCACGAATGCATCCTCGACCTGCGTGCGTTCAAGGCCACCACCGCCGAGGACGTGGCGAAGCGGCTGATGGATTACGGCTTTCACGCGCCGACGCTCTCGTGGCCCGTCGCCGGCACGCTCATGGTCGAACCCACCGAAAGCGAATCCAAATACTAACTCGACCGTTTCTGCGACGCGATGATTTCCATCCACGCGGAAATGACCGCCGTGGAAACCGGCGCAGCCGACGCAAAAAACAATCTGCTCAAGAACGCCCCGCACACGGCGGATCAGATCGCCAGCGACAATTGGAATCATCCCTACACGCGCGAAGCGGCGGCGTTCCCGGCCAAGAGTCTGCACGACTACAAATTCTGGCCGCACGTGGGCCGCGTGGACAACGTCTTCGGTGATCGCAATCCGGTCTGCTCCTGCGTGGGGATGGAGAATTATTCTGCCTGAATTGAACCGCAGAGACGCGGAGGCGCAGAGGTGCGAGCCGCACGGGCCAAAGTTCAGACAGGATTAACAGGATTCACAGACTTGAGCTGTTTGGGAAACCGCGAAAGGAATTCGGCGAAGCCGAAGGCCCGCAGGGCTGAGCGAGCGGGCGCGAGCGAGTCCATTGCTCTGGTAGGGCGGTGCTGCTGCGCCGCCGTTTCGAATTCAACGCAAAGACGACAAACAGCAAAGGCGCAGAGCCAGACACGGATGACACGAAAGGTGGCCATCTGCAAAGATCGCGGAGCCAAACTGGCTTGCCCCAACGGGGCAAGTCAGTTTCCGACTGCGTCAGACTTCGGCGCGACAAGTTGGCTTCGCAAGAATTGACGGCGGCGCAGCAGCACCGCCCTACCAGCATTGCCCGTGCGGCTCGTTCCCCTTGCCTCGTTGTCGTTCAAAACTTTTCGGGCGCCACCGTTGTCATCGGATTCACTGCTGCTGCAAGGTCAGGTTGATGCTCCCGGATGACATGGCCTGGGATGCCAGACCGTAACCATCCACGGCAATCCGGTACACCGTTCCCGCAGTAGCGAAGAAACTGATCTGGCTTGTCGCAAAACCGTTGTAATCGTCATTGTTGGCCACCAATGACAGACTGGCCACCGAATTACCCGTGTACGCGGCCATGATTGTGTCAAAGTTACTGCCAGCGGTGCTGATGGTGACCAGGCCGGACGCCGGCGCCTGCCACTTCCACCAGACGGATTGTTCGCCCGTGGTCTGCCAATGATAGGGTTCGCCCGATTCCCAATCTGCGCCCACGTTGCTGCCCACCACGTAATCGAACGAACCAACCAGTTGCAGGCTATCGGCAAAGTTGTCGTTGAGGAGGCCCGGCTTGACTGTCAAATTGATAGTGCCGCTGTCGCCCAAGTACCCATCCACGGCAATCTGGTAGGTAGTACCGACGGTGGCATTGAAGATGACCCGGCTGCAAGACCCCGCGCCGCCTTCGTCATCCTGCGCGATGGAAGTCAGACTGTTGACCGCAGTGCCCTGGTAAACTCCAAGGGTCGTATCAAAGGAACTGCCATCCAGACTGACTGAAACGAGGCCGCCGGCCAGGGCGGTCCAGGTCCACCACACGGATTTGCCGCCGGGAGCGTCGCCATGATTCGGTTCACCAGACTCTTTTGTGGCGTTGGCATTCGATCCCGTCACAGTTCCACCGGCGGATGGAATCTGAAAACGATTGGCGAAGTCGTCATTGTTGGTGTTACCGCCACCTCCACCGCCGCCAGAGTCGGATACGGCGCGGTAGAACCGGGACGGTTGACCCACGGTGTTGGATTCGGAGATGGCGAGCAAGCCGACCGGTGAAATGGTGTTGGTCATGAGCGGCACCCAGGTCACGAGGTCGGATGAAGTTTGAATGACGCATGATGTGTCCGCCGGGCCGGCCAGCGTGAATTGGACGATTCCATTGGTCTTGGCGAGCTTGCTCATGAGCATGGGCGGCGGCGACCCGGGCGCAGGAATGCTGGAGTTGTAGCGGACGCTGCCGCGATTCCACCGGGTTACCACGGTTTCATCGTATTGCACAAAATCCACGGCGAAGGCTGCCACCTGACCGTTCGTTTGGTAGTCCGCCTGCAACACATTGAACCAGCCCGAGAGGGTGTTGTTGCCCCGACCGGGGGCGGTGAGATTCAATCCCGGTCCGGAGCCCATGAAGGGCCAGCGCGTAGCGTCGGGATAATAGCCAACCTGGGCCAGAGTCATCCCCGGCCCGACAATGACCAGCTCATATCCGCCTGCACTGAAATGCACCGAATCCGTATAAGCGCCAAGATTGAACGTGCGACTGGCGGAGACATTCGTGAAGTTCACCGTTTGCCCGCCTCCTATCCAACTGGTGGGCGAACTGGTGAAAGAGAAAAAGGTGGCAGGGTTGGTCGGTGTCACCAAAGGTCCGGACGTAAAGGTAAAGGCCGGCGCCAGGAAGATCGCTTCGGGATAGGGCGGCCCAATGTCCGGCATCGTCAAAGTGGTCCCATCAATGTGACGGAGAAAGCGCACCAGATTGATTCCGGGAGCAATTTGGAAGGTAGCCGGATCCCCGATGGTGGCATTCGCACCAACGTCCGGCAACAGACCGCCCAACCGGTAAAGGCCGGGCGCCAAAAAAATCGGCGTCACGGTGTTGACCCGCCAGCCTCCCCCGGAATGCGCGGACGACGTCAAGGTCGAGGTGGAGGTGATGACGGTGCTGCACAGCAATGTCCCGTTCGTTTCCCACAAGCCGACGGGAAAAGTCTGGCCCAGGAAGAAGCCATCGGATTGATCATCCCAGAATCCCAGTCCATCCACGACGATGCCGTCGGCATTCGTGACTGCGAATTCGTATCCCTCGGTCAGTCCGCCCGCCAATCCGGCAGTGCCGCTGGTGGGATCGATGCTGATTGTGCCAGCAGAGAGCGAGGTCACAATGGACAGACAGAGCGGAATGATCAGCGTGATTACCTTTGTTAGCATCCTTTAGAATCGCTGGGTTGGTCATGATAGTGCCAAGCCCAGGGCAAAATACAAGATGTAATACTACTAACCAGTTGGAATGGTCGTGACACTGGTTTTCAGGGTCGCGGAAATAACCTGGTTTGACTTCCGGTGAAATTCAAAGAGTTCTGAGTTGAGCATTTCTCTGGGTCTCCACGATTCAATCAGAGCTCCAGTTGGATTTCCGTCAGCCAGTTCAGCCCCGGGACAGAGAGAGCTGGCGCACGGCCACAAACGCCAACCCCTCCGATTGGACTCCACTCGCGCCCGCTTGCCTGGCGTCGCGATCTTCGGTTGGCAGGATTACTTTTGCCATGTTGGGGAAGGTCTGTATTGATATTCGCATCCGTCGGGCTTGAGTTTTCAACCGGATGGATCAAGTCTCCGCGAGACTGCCATGTCAAAAGCCTCGGATTCGATCACGCTCGGCTGCTGGATTGTTTTCGTCGCTTACTGGTTCATCAGCGCGCTCCGCGTCAAAGCGATCGCCGAGCGGCAGAGTTTGTTGTCGGCATTGGCGCATCGGATTCCCGTGGGGTCCGGCTGGTTTCTGATGGCGTATCAGCATCTGCCGCATCCGTTCAACACCCCGTTGACCCCGCGCACGGATTTGACACAAATCTTCGGCGCAATGATTTGTGTGCCTGGATTGTTCGTGACGATCTGGGCGCGCTGGACGCTCGCTGGAAACTGGAGCAGTGACGTGACGCTCAAGCGGGGCCATGAACTGGTAAACACGGGGCCGTATCGCTTCGCGCGTCATCCCATCTACACCGGCCTGCTCGTGATGAGCTTGGGCACGGCAATCGACATTGGCTGCCTGCGCGTCTGGCTCGGGTTGGCGGTCGTGTTCATCGGATTTTGGATCAAGCTCAAGCAGGAGGAGCGGCTCATGGTCCGGCATTTCCCTGATGAATATCCAGCCTATCAAAAGCAGGTGAACGCCCTTGTGCCATTCATCCTTTGAATCCTTGCCGATTGAAGGGCTGAAAGTTGGGCGCTGGCCTTCGATCCGCATCCGCGTTCATCTGTGTTCATCGGGGCTTGACCAGGCCCCCGTCGTAAATGTCGCGCATCACGAGCTACGATCGTTCAATTACCGCGTGGCGCAGGTTTTCGCCGAAGCCGGGCTACGCGGGCTGAACAAAAAGGAAACCCTCGACGCGCCGGGCGCGTCTCCTTCACTGTGACGAGAGAAGCATGATCAATCGTTCATCCAGGCCGCCCATCTGGATTGTCCCGTTGGTGGTCGCCGGATTGGTGGCTGTCTTTGGCTGGTGGGGCCATGCCCGTCTGCGTCAGACGATCGAAGCCGAGTTGAAGGATGACCTCGCCACGACGCTGGCCGCGAACGTGACGGCGCTGGAGATCTGGACGACCAACCAGGAAAGACTGGCCACGACGCTGGCGGAAGAACCGCGGGTGCGAACGCTGGCCGCGCGCATTTTCGATGTGTTGGAGCGGGCCGGCGGTGATACGAACAAACTGTCGGAACTGCGGGAGATCGAGGAGTTGGGCAGTTACCTCCGGCCGCGTCTGAACAAAACCGGGTACGAAATCGCGCACCTGGTCAGCACAAATTATCTCGTGGTGGCCGGACCCATGCGGGGCCGGTTCCGCGCGATGTTTCCGGTGTACGACGAACACCTCGCCAAGTTTTCCGAGCTGTTTGCCTCCGGCCAGCCGGTTGTCATCACGCCGTTCAAGCCCAAACGTCCGGCGGACCTGGGCCCTCGCGGCGGAGCGCGCCGGGTGCGGGCCGGTGAACCCCGCGGATCATTCGACAACGCCGCTCCCTCGCGCGGAAAGGACACCGCCCCTCCTCCGGAGGGAGCGCGTCCGCAACCATTACAGCTGCCTCGATTCCGGCGCGGCGACGTCACGCTGATGCAGGTGGCGGCCCCCGTGCGCGACAATACGGGTGTGATTCTTGGCGCGCTGGCGCTGGTCATCAACCCGGACGCCGAGTTTACGCGGATTCTGTCCGTCGCACGGTCGGGAAAGTCCGGAGAAACCTACGCGTTCGACCAGCATGGACTCCTGGTTTCACGAAGCCGGTTTGATGAGCAATTGAAGAAACTGGGCCTGATCGAGGACCGTGCCGCCGCCAGTTCCGCCCTCAACCTCCGTCTCAGCGATCCGGGCAGAGATTCGCCGCAAAAGATTGTCCCGGAAGACCCGGCCTCGGCAACTCGCCCGCTGACGCGCATCGTCGCCAACGCGTTGGCGGGTGCGACCGGAGTGGACGTAACGCCTTCGCGCGATTACCGCGGCGTTTCCGTCGTCGGGGCGTGGCAATGGCTGCCACAACTCGGATTCGGCGTAGCCACTCAAATTGACGCCGACGAGGCCTACCAGCCGCTGCGCGTGCTTCAACTGCTGTTCCTGATTCTGTTCCTGCTCCTGCTGCTTTCCGCCATCGGCATGTTCCTGTTTTCCTATCTGAACGTCATCTGGCGCCGGAGATTGAGCGAGGCGGAACTCAAGTTGAAGCAGCTCGGCCAATACACGCTGGAGGAAAAGATCGGCGAGGGTGGCATGGGAATCGTTTACCGGGCGCGCCACGCGCTGATGCGCCGGGACACCGCCGTCAAGCTTCTGCTGCCCGACCGCGCGGACCCGGATTCGATCCGCCGCTTCGAGCGCGAAGTCTGCCTCACCTGCCGGCTCACGCATCCCAACACGATCCAGGTGTATGACTACGGCCACACGCCCGAGGGCATTTTTTATTACGCGATGGAATTCCTCATCGGCCTGAACCTGCATCAACTGGTTGCGCAATTCGGCCCCCAGCCCGAGAGCCGGGTCGTGCACATCCTCACGCAAATTTGCGATGCGTTGTCCGAGGCTCACGCCCTCGGCCTGGTGCATCGCGATATCAAACCGGCGAACGTGTTTCTTTGCAACCGGGGCGGTGTGCCTGACTGCGTCAAGGTGCTCGATTTCGGCCTGGTCCGTGAATACCGGACCGGCGAGCGCGATGTCCCGCGGCTTGTCGGAGGCAACGGCGTCGAAGGCACTCCCGCATTCATGCCACCGGAGGCGATCAGGGACTCCGCTCGCAGCGATCCGCGCAGCGACCTCTATTCCGTTGGCGCACTCGGTTACTATCTGTTGACCGGTGAACATGTTTTTCCGGCTGAATCCCTCCGCGAACTTTACGACAAACACCTCGACGAACCCCCGCCGCCGCCACGTCGCCGAACCACAAATCCGATCAGCGAAGAGATGGAAACCATCATCCTTCAATGCCTCGAAAAAGAGCCCCAGCGGAGGCCTCAATCCGCCGTCGAATTGAGCTCCCGGTTGATACGCAGCCCCGGGGCGTCCGCGTGGGGAACAGACGCGCGCGCCGAATGGTGGGCCGCGTACCAAAGCCGGGAATCCCAAAGATTACCGTCCACCGGTCAGGATATTTCGTCACCCATTGACGCCACAGTGAAGGTCAATTTCGACAGCAGGATAAAATAACCGGCTGCTCCGGCTCGATATGGGGTTGCGCCGGCGGCTCCGACGTGAGACGGACCACGGCAACTTTGGTCTTCCGGCTATTCGCCTTTGATGCGAAGGCAAAAGGAACGCGAACGTCCACAAAAAACCTCCCTGAGCGATGGAGTCTGCAGGCTTGCGTTGAAGAAACAAAAGCGCGACCCTGTCCCCTAAACCCAACCAATCGACTTTTATGAAATGGTTCGTAATGCTTTCTCTGGCGTTCGTGACAGCAACTCATGCCGCGGACAACAAGGCGAAGGACGAGACCTTCCTCGATCCCGCACGGGCCGGTCAGGACTACGCTGACCAGGGAGAATACAAAAATGATTGGGGCGGCGCGCAGATCATCGCGCTCGGCGACGGCAATTTTCAAATGGTGACTTATCGGGGTGGTCTGCCCGGCGCAGGCTGGGACAAGGAGTTCAAGCAGGAGACACCCGGCAAACGCGCTGGCGACAAGATCGTCTTCACCGGCGCGAACAATTACCGCGCCGAACTCGCCCACGGGAAGATCACCATCACGGCCGACAGCGGCGGCCCCTACACGATGGAGAAAGTGGAACGCAAGAGCCCGACACTGGACGCGAAACCTCCGACAGGCGCGGTTGTGCTGTTTGACGGGACCAGCGCCGGCGCGTGGGTCGGCGGGCATGAGGATGAACGTCATTTGCTGGCGGCCGGTTGCAAGAGCAGGCAAAGCTTCACCAATTTCACGGCACATCTCGAATTCCTTCTCCCCTTCAAACCGCTTGCGCGCGGCCAGGAGCGCGGCAACAGCGGCGTTTATCTGCAGGACCGTTATGAACTCCAGGTGCTCGATTCCTTCGGGCTCAAGGGCGAGGACAACGAATGCGGCGGCATCTACTCGCAAACAGCGCCGTCCGTGAACATGTGCCTCCCTCCACTCACGTGGCAGACGTACGACATCGATTTTACCACCGCGAAATTCGATGAAACCGGCCGCAAAACGAAGGGCGCGGTGGTCACCATCAAGCACAACGGCGTGACCATTCACGAGAACCTCGAATTGAAGGGACCGACGCCCGGCGGAAAGAAAGAGGATGCGAACGGGGGTCCGCTCCAGCTTCAAGGCCACGGCAACCCCGTGTTTTACCGGAATGTCTGGGTCGTACCGATGTGATCGTTCACGACAACATCGCGCCGCTCGATGAACCCGACAAACTGGCCGCAGGCGTCCCGCTTCATGTTTAACTTCGGCCTTTCATGAACATGAACCTCGTTCCGGCCCGTTGCGCTCGCGCGATCGCGGTGGGCTGCCTCTTTTCCGTTGCCTACTTGCAGGCGCAGGAATCCCCGGCACTGCCCAAAGCGGTCATCGACGGTACTGCGCCCGGCTGGCGCGTGATGGGTGAGGAAGACTTCGTGAACGTCAACTGCGCCACCAACACGTGGACCTGGACAAACGGGTTTGTCCATTGCACCGGCAGGCCCATCGGAGTGATCCGCACGAAAAAAATCCACACCAATTTCGAACTGGTCGCCCAATGGCGTCATTTGCAATCCGGCGGCAACTCGGGGATTTTTCTCTGGGCCACTCCCGAGTCAATCGCCGCGTTGGAAAAGGGAAATGGTCGGCTGCCAACCGGCATCGAGGTGCAGGTGCTCGATCACGGTTATACGGAACAATACGAGAAGCAGTCCGGGAAAAAGGCCGACTGGTTCACGACGAACGGAGACGTGTTCCCGACCGGGTCCACCACCATGCAGCCGTTTCCTCCCGTGTCACCGGATGGCCGGCGGAGTTTTCCGCGGAAGAATCTCAGCAAGGGTGTCGGCGAGTGGAACCACTATTACGTGCGCGCCATCAATGGCGAGGTCCGCCTGTGGGTGAATGGCGAAGAGGTGTCCGGGGGCACCAAGGTTCGTCCGCCAACCGGCTATCTTTGCCTGGAGTCCGAAGGTGCGCCGGTCGATTTCAGGGAGATCCGGATCCGCGAGTTGCCGTGACCCGCCGGACACAACGCACCGAATCATGATCCCGATCAGATGACCGGTCAGCGAGGCGCATGAATGTTCTCAAACAGGCGCTCGTAATTCCGCTCGCCGCCGGTCTGTTCGCTCATCTCGCGTCCGCTGCCGGCGCGCCGGTTTATCCCGTGAAGCCCGGACCCGGCGGGCGGTGTCTCGTGGATCAAAACAACACGCCGTTTCTGCTCATCGGCGATTCGCCCCAGGCGTTGATCGTCAATATCTCAGAAGCCGAGGCCGACGCCTTTTTCGCGGACCGCAGCGCGCACGGGTTCAACAGCGTCTGGATCAATCTGCTGTGCGCCAACTACACGGGAGGACGAACGAACGCCAGCACGTTCGACGGAATTGTGCCGTTCACCGGCACGATCCCGTCCAAAACCTCCTACGACCTGACAATGACCAACGAGGCCTACTTCGCGCGCGTGGACCGCATCCTCAATCTGGCGGCCCGGCACGGGATTCAAGTGCTGCTCGATCCCGCTGAAACCGGCAGTTTCCTTTCGGTAATGCGCGACAACGGCACGAACAAATGCCGCGCCTACGGGCAATTCCTCGGCAACCGTTACCAGAGCTTTCCCAACATCATCTGGATGAGCGGAAATGATTTTCAGAGCTGGCGCACTGCCGGCGACGATGCCGTGGTCCTCGCGGTCGCGCTCGGCATCCGTGACAACGACACCCGCCACCTTCACACCACCGAACTGGATTATCTTGTGAGCAGTTCTCTGGACGACACGAATTGGAATTCGGTCCTCGGCCTGAACGCCACCTACACCTATTTCCCCACCTACGCGCGCCTGTTGCAGGACTACAATCGTCCCAACCCGCTCCCCACGTTCCTGGTCGAAGCCAATTACGAGTTTGAGAACCTGCAAGGGCCGGTCACCACGGCGCCGATACTTCGCAAGCAGGAATACTGGACCATGACCAGCGGCGCATGTGGCCAGATGTATGGCAACGGTTACACCTGGCCGTTCAAGAGCGGATGGCAGGGCAACCTCGACACGCCCGGCGCGACCCAGATTGGTTACCTGAAACAATTTTTCGAAGCCCGGGCCTGGCATCTGTTGGTCCCGGACACCAATCACACGATTGTCACCTCGGGCTACGGCACGTTTGCCAGCACCGGGCACGTGTCCGATAACGACTATCTGACCGCTGCGCGCACGCCCGATGGGAGTCTCATCGTTATCTACACACCGGTCGTCCGCCAGTTCACCGTGGACATGTCAAGATCGGGCGCAGCCGCGACAACGCGCTGGTTCGATCCGAGCAGCGGCACTTTTGTGCCGATCAGCGGGTCGCCGTTCGCCAACAGCGGCACCCGTGACTTCACGCCGCCCGGCAACAACACCGACGGCGACGGAGGATGGGTGCTGGTGCTGGAAACAAATCCTCCGCCCGACCCCCCGCCACCGCCGCCCCAGCCGAAATTCGTCCAGCAGAATTACGCCACGCCGCAAACGCCGCAAACACAGGTTTCAGTCCTTTATCCCAACGCGCAAACCGCCGGCAATGCCAACATTCTCGCCATCGGCTGGAACGACACGAACGCCTTCATCAACGCCGTCAGCGATTCCGCCGGGAATGTTTACCAGGGCGCCGTCCCGCTTTTCCGGGGCGATGGAATGAGTCAGGCCGTTTATTTTGCCGTCAACATCCCGGGCGGCACCAACGCAGTCACGGTGGCGTTTGACCGGCCCGCCGCTTTTATTGACCTCCGCGTGACTGAATACTCCGGCCTGCGCCGGACAAACGTCGTTGACGCGGGGTCGTCCGCCGCCGGCATCGGCGCGAGCGCGGACAGCGGGTCGCTGAACACCACCTCCACCAATGATCTTCTTTTTGCCGCGGGGATGACGGCGACAACCTTCACCGCCCCGGGAAGCGGATTCACCCAACGGGTGATCACCCTGCCGGATGCGGACATCGTCGCAGACAAGGTGTCGGCGGCGGTAGGCGCCTACAACGCATCGGCCACATTGAGTTCCGGCGCGTGGCTGATGCAGTTGGCAGCCTTCAAACCGGCGCTCCCTCCCGACGCGCCCGTGTTGCGCGCTTTCCTGACCTCCTCAAACACCGTTGCCATTTCCTGGCCCTCCTCGTCCGCGGGATTTATTCTCCAGTCCGCGGACAGTTTCAGCGCGGCGAACTGGCTGCCGGCCACTGAACTCGTGGGAACCAACAACAGCCAGTTTGAAACCTTGGTGCTCTTGAGCCGGACTGAACGTTATTTTCGGTTGTTGAAGCCCTGATTCTTCACCGGATCACTGCGACAACGCCGGCACGCCACCTGACAAGCAAATCCGACCGGATTGATAATCAACCTATGAACAAAACCTTGCTCCTTGCATCCGTTGCCCTGCCCTGGTCGTTCGCCTGCGCGAACGCTCAGGAGCCGGTCAAATCACCCGCTCCGACTTCACTCGGCCAGTCTCACTTCGCCTCCTTCGGCACGAACAAGGTCCATTACGTCACGACCGGCAAAGGCGATCACACCCTCGTGCTGGTCCACTGCTGGTCCGGAAATCTTGGTTTCTGGCGCGAGCAGGTGCCGGCGCTCGCGGGGCGCGCTCGGCTCATCCTCGTTGACCTGCCCGGCCACGGCCAAAGCGACAAGCCGCACACCAATTACACCATGGACTTTTTTGCCGGCGCGGTGCTGGCCGTGATGCGCGACGCGCATGTGGACAAAGCCGCGCTTGTTGGCCACAGCATGGGCGCGCCAGTCATCTGCCGCGTTTACAAGCGGGCGCCGGAAAAGGTCGCCGCCCTCGTGGCGGTGGACGGATTCCTCCACCGGCCGGCGATGAAACCGGAGCAAGCCCAACAATTCGTCGCGCCATTCCGTGCGCCGGAATATCGCGAGAATACGAGGCAAGGCATGGCCATGCTGTTTCCGGTCCCCGGAACCGAGGCGTTGCGCGACCGCGTCATCTCCGAATTGCTCGCCACGCCGCAATACGTGATGGTCGGCGCCATGGAAGGAATGTTCGGCGCGGACCAGCCGGACTGGGACGTGAAAAAGGCAACTGTGCCCGTGCTGGTCATCAATGCGCCCAACCCGATGTGGAACGATGATTACAAGGAATACGTCCGCTCGCTCTCACCGAAGACGGACTATCGCACGATCGACGGCGTGGGCCACTGGCTCATGCTGGAGAAACCGGCCGAATTCAACACCCTCCTCACGGAGATGTTGAAAAAATATGATTTGATTGCGAAGTGAACCACGGACAACCCGAATCACACAAGTTCGCGCGAACCGAATTTTTGCGTTGCCTTGCGCCGGTGCTGAGGACGGGCGCGACAAGTAGCGCTGCCACGCCGCGCGATCCGCGAAACCAGGGATATCCCGGGTGACGACAATCGCGTTCCTCCGGTTGAATCTTGCGCCCCATCGCTCATCGCGCATAAAAGCCGTGCAACGATGAACTGGCTCGATCATCTCGCGGAATTTTGGCCTCACATCGTAGCTGTCTTCGGCTTTCTCGCGTCACTGTTCGCCTCGATCCACGCCGTGCTCAACAAACGCGATTCGCGCGCGGCTGCGCTGTGGCTCGGGTTCATCTGGCTGCTGCCGGTCCTCGGGCCGCTGCTTTACCTGGCGCTGGGCGTGAATCGCATCCGACGCCGCGCCCTCTCGTTGCGGATGGGCCGGGCAGGCAGCGATGCAAGTCCGAGGCCGATTCCCCGTGACATGGGCGAACCGCATCGCCTCGAAGCGGAGCATTTGCGGATGCTGGCGCGCGTGGTGGACCGCGTCGCCACGCGACCGTCGGTTGCCGGCAACCACATTCAAGCACTCGTGAACGGCGACCAGGCTTTTCCCGCGATGCTCGCCGCCATCGAGGAAGCCACCATCTCCGTTTCGCTGGCGACCTACATCTTTGACAATGACCCTAGCGGGAACCAATTCGCCGAAGCGTTGGGCCGGGCCGTGAAGCGTGGCGTGCAGGTGCGTGTGCTGATTGACGATGCGGGCGCGCGTTATTCCTGGCCTTCCATTGTCGGCAAACTGAAACGGGCGGGCGTGCCGGTCGCGCGATTTCTCCCGACGCTCGCTCCGTGGCGGCTGACGACCATAAATCTCCACAACCACCGGAAACTTCTCGTGGCCGATGGCCGGATCGGGTTCACCGGCGGCATCAACATCCGCGCGGGCAACGTTCTGGCGGCCAAACCGCGCCGGCCCGTGCAGGACCTGCACTTCAAAGTCGAAGGTCCCGTGGTGACGCAGTTGCAGGAAGCCTTCGCCGATGACTGGGCGTTCTGCACCAAAGAAGTCCTCGCGGGCGACGCGTGGTTCCCGGCATTAAAGGAGTGCGGCAAGGTGATCGCGCGGGTTATCACCGACGGGCCGGAGGTGGACCTCGACAAGTTGCGCTGGACGTTGCTCGGCGCGTTGTCTTGCGCTCAATCCTCCGTGCGGATTCTCACGCCCTACTTTTTGCCCGACCAATCGCTCATCACGGCGCTGAACCTGGCCGTCCTGCGCGGCGTGCAGGTGGATATTATTTTGCCCCGCGTGAGCAACCTGCCCTATGTGCGGTGGGCGTCACGCGCGATGTGGTGGCAGGTGCTCGAACGCGGCTGCCGCATCTGGCTGACGCCCCCGCCGTTCGACCACTCCAAACTGATGATCGTGGACAATCACTGGGTGTTCCTGGGGTCGGCCAACTGGGACCCGCGCAGTCTCCGGCTCAATTTCGAGTTGAACGTGGAATGTTACGGACGCGATTTCGCAGCCGAGATGGACGCGATCGTGCAAAACAAATTGCGTGGGGCGAAACCGGTCACGCTCGAAGAAGTGGACGGCCGCTCGCTGCCTGTGCGATTGCGCGACGGTGTAGCGCGTCTCTTCACGCCGTATTTGTAACGTCGGCGCGCCGGGCTTTTTGTTTGCGCGCTGCTGCTTTTCCGGTACCGTTTCGGCATGACAGCGAATGGAGTGATTGAAGAAATCAAGCACCTGCCTCCGGCCGAGCAATCGCGCGTCATCCAATTTGCGGTGGAACTCGCGCGCACACGCCAGCTTGCCGGGAAAGAACTGTCCGCGCTTGCTCAACGCATGGTTGAATCCGACGACCCCGCCGAAGTCGAAAAATTGAAATCCGCTCTTACCCACGGCTTTTACGGAAACTAGCCATGCCCCGCATCCAGCGCAGCCATCTTCCCCGGCTGGTGTTTGCCGATCTGCCCGGGCAAAACAGAGCAGGCTACGAGTCGCCTGACCAAAGACACGAACTTCGCTCGCTGCCCGACCGGAAGTTTTCCGGCCTGCACCTGATGTGCCTCATGTATGCGGGCTTCAAGCGCGTCGCGCCCGAGCACGAAGTGCAGATGGATTTGAACGACCCGTTCCCGACTGCGCTGCAAATGCACAAGAACGGCAGGGGGCAAACAATGACGCTGCACTGTCAACTCAATTAGCCATGCCCGCTGAAACCCATTCCCAAATTGCCAGCTTCATCTGGAGCATTTGCAATCTGCTCCGCGGCCCTTACAAGCGGAATGAATACCGCAAGGTCATCCTGCCGCTCACTGTGCTGCGTCGCTTCGACTGCATCCTCGCACCTCCCAACCCCCAACAAGACTGGCCGCGAGCGGGTCATCCAGCGATTGCGGATTTCGACAAGCCCTCGCGTCAGACCCACGCATGATGCAAACATCAAGTTCGTGCGTCATCCCACTTGTTCCCCTGAACTCAACACCTGCATGAATCTCAAACTCCTGTCCATTGAGGGTGAACTGAGCGTAGCCGTAGTTTCTGCCGCGCGAGTGAATCTGGCCCGGAGCACCTCGAAACACGAACGGAGTCGGCGCACCGGTGATGCCGCGCAAGACAGGCGTGACGCCGAGTTCACGCGCGGCCCGCAGGCAAAGACCGAAGACATACGCTTCATATGCCTTTTCCTCTGCGCGGCGGACCAACTGATATTGTCCGATGCCGAGCGGATGGTTCAACAGCGTATCAATGGCGTTTTCTAGGTCTTGAAGCGTAGCCATCTTTAGTCATCCGAGAAGTTCATGAGTTTGCGGAGGTCAGCGACGTGATGACGCTGCACGTCAATCAGCTCTTTCGACATGCGCTTGAGTGGTATCGTCTCTTCGCCGGTTCTGGAAAGCTGAGTCTCGGTCTGCATCTCAATCTCAACCGGCTTTTCCTCGTTTTCTCCTTCGAGCGACAGCGGCTCTGGTTCGCTTGCGGATGCGGCGGAACTATGCGCCCAATTCGGAAGATTGTGTTGCGGCACGCCGATGGCCGCCTTGCCGAAGCTGTCCGCAGCGGATGTCACAAATAACGGTTGTTCGACGAAGTAGGCTTGCAGAGCGTCGAGCGCAATTTGCAGCGCCTCTTCGTGGGTAAACGGGACTGTCTTCCGGTAAACCCGCGGTTTTTTTCGCCGGTCAGTCGCGGGTTCGGTTTCCGGCACGTCTTTGCCAGCATCGAGCGCGGCCTGCACTTGTGCAGCGAGTGTTTCGTCCCGAGCCGAGAGCTTCTTCATCAGCAAGTCGAGGGCTTGCTGCGCGGTGTAGCTGTGCTCAGGCATGGGGTTGCTTTCTCACGTCAATCTTGCCGGTGACGGCGGCGGTGATGAGGGCGGTGCGGTATTCCTGCAACCGCTCCACCGCCTCCTCCACCTTCCCCAGCAGCGCGTCCAGCTTCGCCGTCTCCAAGTCCAGATACGCGGCGATCGCGGCTTGTTCGGGGAGGGGTGGAAGTTGCACCGGAGACACGCGCCTCCCACTGCTGTTTGCAGAACGAGGATCGTAGCGACCAGAAAATGAATCGTGAATCGTGGTCTGCGTTTGGTGCAACGCGTGCCGTGCCTTGGGTGAGGTTCGCCCCGTCGAGGTCGGTCGGAACGATCATCACCTTTCCGAAACTCGGGCCGATGGAGAGCACAATGTCTTTTGGCCGGACGGTGGAGCGGCGATAGCTGAACGCAATTTCAGGGTCTGTCCGAAGGAGACTATCCGGCTCGGTGATGCCCTCTTCGTCCTCCATATCCGCGGGACGGATGTATGGCACGCCGCCAGGGAAGTCCGGGCCACACTGAACGATTCCGTAAGTGATGGGCCTCGTCGGATTCACTACATGCTTCAAAGGCACGAGTGGAAACCGCGTTTCAACTCGAAGCTCTTTCACGCTGTGACCTCCTTGAGCATTTTCATGATGTCGTCTTCGAGGCGCTTGATGTCGGTCTCGATGACTTCCAGCGGGCGCGGCGGCTCGTAGCGGTAGAAGTGGCGGTTGAGCGGGATTTCGTAGCCGACCTTGGTCTTCGTGGTGTCAATCCACGCATCGGGCACGTGGGGCAGCACCTCGCGTTTGAAGTAGGCCTCGATGCTTTCCTTGAGCGGCACGGTCTCGGTGTCGCGCAGGTCGGCGTCGGGCTCGGGCTGGCCGTCGCGGTCGCGGCAGATTTCGGCGGTGTCGTCGCGCTCGCCGATGGCGGCGAGCACGGCCTTGAGTTCCGGGGCGTTCAGGCGCACGTCGCGCTCGCGGTCGAGGGTGCGCAGTTCGGTGAGGAAGGCTTTGCGGTCTTTGAAGAGCTTTCCCTTGGTCGCCTGGCCGAAGGCGCGGAGCAGTTCGCGGATTTGTTCCTGCCGCTGCTGGCCGGCCTCGATTTCCTGCTGGCGGACGGCGGGGTCTTTCTTCGCGCTGGTGGCGAGGTTCTTGAAGCCGCTCTCGTCGTCGAGGCGGGCGAGGCGTTCGGCGCTGGCCTGGAAGTTCAGCCGGAGCGGGCGCTCGACGGTGATCTTGTGATAGCCGAAGTCTTCGTTGTCGAAAATCTTGCTGACGACGCGCTGGCGCTGGACGGGCTGGTGGGTGACGGGGTCTTCCTCGGTGAAGGTGCGCGTCTGGCCGTCGCGGAAGTTGCCGAAGATTTTGGTGAGTTCGCCGATGTGGTCGGGGTCTTTCTCCTTGTCAGAGGGGTCGCCAATTCGGCGGCGTTTGTTGCCAAGGCTTTTCTCCATCTGCACCCAGAACGGGCGGGCATCGATGAGCTGCACCTTGGCCTTGCGGGGCTTCTCTTTGCGGTTGGTCAGCACCCAGAGGTAGGTGGAGATCCCGGTGTTGTAGAAGAGCTGATCCGGCAGCGCCACGATGGCCTCCAGCCAATCGTTCTCGATGATCCACTGCCGGATGCTGCTCTCACCGCTCCCCGCGTCGCCGGTGAAGAGCGGCGAGCCGTTGAAGACGATGGCGATGCGGCTGCCGCCGTCTTTCGGCGCGCGCATCTTCGAGAGCATGTGCTGGAGGAAGAGCAGCGAGCCA
>DATNDF010000111.1 GCA_035607015.1 Candidatus Angelobacter sp.
TGGCTGGACTCGCGAAGCTGCGGAACCGTCAGTATCACCGTAAGCCGTTGACCAAGGCGCTCGGCGACGGCCTGTTTGAACTCCGGCACGTTGGCAAGCTAAACACGCGCGTGCTGTGGTTCTTTATGAAGGGCCGCCGCATCGTGGCTGTTCATGGCATTCGCAACAAAGGCCAGGCCATCGCGGCCCGCGACCTCGACACGGCGCGTGAACGAATGCGGGACTGGCAGAAAAGATACGCGACATGAAGAAGACAAACTTTGACCGATACCTGGCGGAACAGATGGAAGACCCCGCCTTCGCCGCGCGCTTCAAACAAGCGGGCGAGGCGTGGGACGTGGCCCTGCAACTTGCCGCCCTGCGCGAGCAAGCCGGCCTCTCGCAAGCCGAACTCGCCCGCAGTCTGAAAACCACCCAGCAACAAATCAGCCGGCTGGAATCTCCCGGCTACCAAGGACACTCACTCAGCATGCTCCGCCGCGTGGCCAGAGCATTGCACGCCCGCGTGCGCGTGGTGCTCGAACCCGACTCGGCGAGCAAAGCCGACGCATTGGCCGAAGATCCGGTGCTCTATCGGGTCAAACGCAACGCCACCAAGTCCGCATGAACATCGAGTTGCGAAAGATTCTCGAAAGCCAGGTGATGTCGCAATTCGGCACCGGCTCCTCCCTCTCCGCCTTGAACGGGGAGGTGAGGTTTCGAAAATACGTCGGCTTCAACGACCGCTCATGGTCGAGGACGTCAAGGTCGGCGCCACCGCCGAGTTTTCAGGAGAGACGGCGCGCCTTCGTTCAGCAGCGCCGGGTCAAGGGGGACCCGGCCTACAGGTGCTGTAGGCCGTGTGCCCTCACGCGGTGACTTACAGCCTCGGAGTTATCTTGCGTCCACCCAGTTCCGAAAGGTCGCATCGCCGTAGAGATCTTTCGCGAGCTGTTGATAACCTTCCGTCAACGGATGGCTGGCGTCGGCATAGAGAGCGCTGGGCAGCGCGGCGGGCACGGCGTGTTCGACGTGATTTTGTGTCAGCCAGTCAACAACACCGTCGCGGAGTCGCCGGAACGCGGGACGGTTTTCCTCGGCCATGATGTGTTCGTTGAACGGCCCGACCACCACGAACACGTCGTTGTCGCGTGATTGAAGCAATTTCACCAATCGCTGGAACGCGGCCCACTGGAGTGATTGGTCGAGTTCCACCCACTCGAAGCGGGTCGAGCCTTCACCGGTGGTGGACCACGGTTTGTGGCGGGGGCTGTTGGGGCCGCGGTCGGGATCGACGGCCGGCTCGGTCGGGACCGCCAGCGTGATTTGGGCGAACGGATTCTTGTATGCGTTCGGATAATGAGGCGGGTCGGCGCCGTCGTCTGCGAGTGTCCAGTTCGGAATGCTCTTCTGGTCGAAGTAAGCGATTTGCAGATGAGTTGACCATTCCGCAAAGGTGAAGTGCCGATCGATGATGGCCGCCAGGCGATGGTTCAGGTCGGCCTTGTAGCAAGGGATGCGCGGGAAGAACTGCGGCACGAGATCGGCGTGGTTGAACCGCTCTTCCTTCTTCGCGCTCAGGTCCGCTTTCGGACTGCTCATCCAAAGCACGTTGCAATGCAGAATGACCTTGCGATGGCGCAGCGATCCGCCGTAGTGGCGGATGAGCCCGTCGAACGCGAGCGGGAACAGACCGTTCACGCCGGCGTTCACGAATCGTCCGGGCTGGCCGCATTGCTCGTTCAGAAAATGCGAGAGGGTGCCGTCCGGCCGGACGTATTCACCCCACACCACAGAATCTCCGAGGACCACCACGTTTGTCGGAGCGATCCGTTGAAGGCGCCGTTCATAGAGCCAGTAGTCCTTGCTGAGCGCGTAAGGGATGCGGTAATCGGGTCCGGGCTCGAAACGCTCGAGTTTTTTCCAGAGCTCCGGGGTCAGCCACACAACGGCCGCCAGGATGCCGATGGTTGCGGCCCATTGCCGGGCGGTGAGCCGCACTTCGTTCACAAAGGGCGTCTCCGGAATCCCGGTTGTTTTTGCGGCCGCCATTTAGAATTGAAAATAGATGAACGCGCCGCCGCCGGAGGCGCAGAGACACAGGTAAAGCACCATGAACGCGGCGACGCTCACGCGGACAAGTCCGAGTTTCAGAACGTCCCTGTACCTCGATTCGTAGAGAAACTGGTAAAGCCAGACCAGGGCCACCAGTCCGATCATCAGCGCGGGAATCTGCGGATCGTGCCAGGCCGCCGTGAATATGCGGCCAGCGATGAGCAGCGCGTCGTTCAGCGATCCGGCGCGGAAAAAAATCCAGGTGAAGGACACGAACACAAACACGCCGGCCTGCTTGAGCAGCCGGGGCACGCGGTCGCGGTAAAAGGCGGAGCGTTCCAATTCCCGGGTGACGACCACGCCCAGACCGTGCAGCGTCCCCCAGATCACGAAGGTCCAGTTCGCTCCGTGCCAGATGCCGGAAATGAAAAAGGTGATGAGCAGATTCCGGTAGGTGTTAAAGGTCCCGCCACGGTTCCCGCCGAGGGGAATATAGACGTAGTCGCGGAACCAGGTGGACAGGCTGATGTGCCAGCGCGACCAGAATTCGCCCAGGCCGGCGGCGAGGTAGGGATTGTTGAAGTTCAGGATGAGATGGAAGCCCATCAGCTTCGCCACGCCGCGAGCCATGTCCGTGTAGCCGCTGAAGTCGAAAAAGATCTGCCACCCGAAGGCGACGGTTGCGAGCATCAGCGCCGGCGCGCCGAACGCCTTCGGATTTTCATAGACCCGCTCGACGTAGAACGAAAGGAAGTCGGCCAGCGCCAGTTTCTTGAACAGCCCGACCAGAAAGAGCGACGCGCCGTCGGTGAAGTTTTGCAGCCGGACCTCGGGGAATTTATTGAACTGCGGCAGCAAATGCCGGGCGCGCTCGATCGGCCCGGCCATGAGCTGGGGAAAGAAACAAACGAAGGTCGCGAAACGGAGAAAGTTCCGTTCGCGATGGACGTTGCCGAAATAGAAGTCGATCGTGTAGCTCAGCGACTGGAAGGTGAAGAACGAGATGCCGACGGGGAGCAGGTATTCGAAGCCGAAAGGCATCAGCGTGGAAGGATCGGGCAATTTGGCCGCTACATGGAGCCAGGCGAAGAGGTCGTTGACGTTTTCAACGGCGAAGCGGGCGTATTTGAAAAACAGGAGCAGCGCAAGATTGTTGACCAGGCTGATCAAGAGCCAGATCCGGCGGCTGCTGAACAGAGCGCCCAGCGCCATCAGAAACACGAGCATGCCCAACGCGGTCATCGCGGGCCGCAGCGTCTTCGGTCCGGCCACCGCAAAACACAGAACCCCGAGTGTCGCCAGCGCCGCGCCAACGAACGCGGCTTTCAGGACGCGGTTATTGAACCGCAAACGTGTCAGGCGCGCCGACACGTCCACCTTCCGCCCTTCGCGCGGGCAGTGATCCATCAGCGCGACGAGGCAGAAGTCCAGAACCGTGGAGTAGAGAACGAGAAAGAGGTAGTAAGGATTCCACCAGCCGTAGAAAACGTAAGAGGCGACGGTCAGCCAGGGCAGCCACAGCCGGGTTTTCCGCAATGCGAAAAATACCGGCAACACGACCAACAGGAATATCAGGAAGGTCCAGGTGTGAAAGAGCATGGGGGCGGCGTTGGCTGCTCGGTGTCAACCGCGACTTTGGCGAACGTGCCAGCAGACTCCTCCCGGGTCGATGATGTGGATCTCCCGGCCCCAGGCGAACTGTGTCGGCGGGCGGAACTTCACGCCGGCAAACCTGTCCGGCAGTTTTTTCACTTCCAGTTCCGACCAGTAAGCGTCGAGGTCGGTGACCTCGAACGTGATCATTTGATTGCGTTGCCACTCGGGCACGTCGATGCGCTGGAGCATGAAATAGGCGCCGCCGAATCGCAAACCCGCCAGGCCGTCATGTTCCCATTCCTTTTCGAAACCCAGTTCGGCGAAGAACTCGAGGGCCGTCTGGAACTGCGGTCCCGACGGCACAAACGGGAACAGCGTTGTGGCTCGTGTCTTCATTTGTCGAAAGCGCACGGCCGGTTCACCGTGCAATGCAACGATTCATTTCGCTTTGATTTTCAACTGCCGCAGTTCGTCCGGCGATGCCCGCCGCACGCAGCGAAAGCCGCAGTAATCCGTGAAAAAACAGGCGTCGCTGTCGCCGGTGCGCTGGCCCTGTCGAAACGAGGCGCGGCACATGTCGGCACTCGCCTTCCAGGAACCGCCGCGCATGACGCGCTGCACATCCTTGCCGGGGTTGGGCGGCCCGCGCGGGTCAACCGGCGGACTTTCCTTATAGTAGGTCGGGCTGTAAACATCTTCACACCATTCCGACACGTTTCCGTACAGGTCGAAGATTCCCCATCGATTCGGCTTCTTCTCGCCGGCGACGTGGGTTTTTTCCCCGGCGTTGTCCGCAAACCATGCGTACTGCCGCAGCTTGTCGGGCTGTCCGAAATCGTAGGGACCTTCGGCGCCGGCGCGGCAGGCGTATTCCCATTCCGCTTCCGTGGGCAGGCGATAGCCGTTCGCCGCGTAATCGCAATCCCAGTCGGCGGTCTTCTCATCGTAACAGGGTTTCAGACCTTCGAGCAATGAACGCTCGTTGCAGTATTGTTTGGCGTCGCGCCAACGGACCCGCTCCACCGGTTTCTTCGGGTTGTCCTGCCAGTGCGACGGGTTCGGCAATTGAACCTTCGTGAACATCTCATGCGTCACCTCATATTTGTCGATCAGGAACGCGCTGACCTTCACCTTGTGCGCCGGGGCTTCGTCAGGATTGCCTTTGTCGGTGCCCATGACGAATTCGCCGCCCGGCAAGGAAACCATGGCCACACCCGAGGACGTGACAATTTCCGCGGGTTCGCCGCGTTCTGATCTGGAATTGGCGGAAGCGTCCTCCGGTTTTGTTCCCCCGGCGGAATCAGGCGCGGACCTTCCGCAAGCGGACAGGAGCACCACGACGGCGAGAGCTGTGCCGCAACAGGCCTTCGGCGTCACCGCTTGCTCTCCTTTTTCGGATTCGACCGAAACCACGCCGACTCCTTGTTGCTCAGTCCGTTTGTTGTGAGCATCGTGAAATCCGCGTCAGTGGCCTGGTTGAGATCGAGGATTCCCTCGCGTTCCGCTGACACCGCGCAGAGATTCCAGCCCGGAGCGTAAACGCCGACGATTTCGCAGGCGGACTGGAATGTTCCCCGTTTGGTTGGATCGCCCTTGCTCGCCGGCCCTCGGCTCAAACTCAGAAACCGGCTGTCCGGAGACCAGTCCACGTGATAAGTCTCGTTGGTTTTGTCCTGGATGCGAAGCCGCCACGTGCCCACGACGGGCGAGTCCGAGTCCAGATCGATCGGCGCCGCGTCCACTTCATGATCGCCGGAACCCCAGGCGATCTGTTTCCCGTCGGGGCTGATGCACGGGCGGCAACCGGGAATGTTCAAGTTGATGATGTTTGTTCCGTGCGCCGCAATCAGCAGAATTGCGTGGCTGACGCCCATGCCAGCGTGCACGGTTGCCACGATCCATTTGCCGTTCGGGGCAAAACAGGGATTGTAGAGATGGTGGAGGTTCGTGCTGTTGACGTGCGCTTCAATCTTCCCGGTGTTCAGGTCGTAAAAGCTCATTCCCTGCGTGTAGTAATCGATGACATTGAATTTGGGATACTCTTGCGGAAGAAATCCGATGACCTTGCTGTCCGGGCTCCAGAAGGGTTCGCGCGCGTGGTCCACCAGCTTCTTCCGATTCCCGCCGTCCACGTCCATCACGAAGAGACTCCGGATTGTGTCCCGGCCTTCCCCTGCATCCACCGAGAAACAGATCTTCGTTCCGTCGGGCGACACCTGCGGGTAATGCTCGTGCTCGTTGGGCGTGCGGGTGAGGTTCAAGGCGTGTGATCCGTCCGCGTTCATGACGAAGATCTCCCAGTTGTCGTTGGTGTAGGTTTCGTAGGCGATCTTGAACGGCGCGGACTGCAATGTCTTCCGCAGCGGAACCTGCGCGACAACCGCCGGGCTCAAAAGCAGCGACAGAACAGAGGTGAAAATTGCATAGGCAAACAGAGCACGCCTGCCGCAACCAGGCCGCCGTGGACCCGGACGTCTTTTCGGGGTGAACATGGATTGATGCTAAATTGCCGGCTGCCGGCTCTCAAGCTCAAACCTGCGGATTGTCGGAAAGGCCGGCGACATCGCGACCCGTGGTGAAGATCAAAGTGCCGGGCACTCGCCGCTGCTCGCATCGAAGAGGAGCGGGACGTCCGGCGAATTTCGACACAAAGGAGGCACTGATCGGACCACGCGCCGGATTCGTCGTTCAGCGTTTCGCGGTGACAACGCTTGTTGGCGTTGTTACAAACGACGCGACCCGCGGATTTGTGCAATGGCCACCAGTCTTCAGCTTCGCAAAAAACGCAGATCAAAAGCCCCTCTTTGCGTGCTGGCAACGATCGTCGTCGCCGGACAACTTTCAGGCGTCGAGCCCTGGAGTGACGCGGGACTTCCGGTGAAGGAGGGTCTGGTGCTGTGGCTCGATGCCACGCGGGAAAACGAAGCGCGGCAGGCGCTCGGGCTCCCGATGCTCTTCGATGGGGCCGCGGTGGACATCTGGCACGACGGCTCCGGTCGAGTCCATCACGTTGAGCAACAGGTCCGGAGTTTTCGTCCGCGCTTCAAGCTCGGCACGGCCGGTCCCGCGATTCGCTTTGATGGCCAGGACGATTATCTCTCCGCGTCAATCGCCGGCCCCGGATTGACCAATGCCACCCTGGTCCTCTTCGCGTCGCCGCACTCCAATGCCGGCGGTTTCCGCGGGTTCCTGGCGATGAATGAAACGGGCCGAAACGATTACCAGACCGGCCTGACGATTGATCTGGGGCCAACAGCGTCGGCCCGCTTCGAGACGTTGAACCCCGAGGGCAGCGGTTTTGGTGGGGCGATAAACGCAATGACCGACGCATTTCCGTTCGCCACGTTTCACACAGTTTCTCTGACCACAGAACCCGGGCCGCAAGGAACGCAGCTTTATATCGACGGCGTGCCGCAACATGCGCGCAGCCGCGCGTCCTCCTCGCTGCGAACGGATCAATTGACGGTGGGCGCGCGCAGCTACTCGAATGAAGCCGAACCCCCCTTTGTTCAAGGTTTCCTCGACGGAGACATCGACGAGGCGCTCCTTTACGATCGAGTGCTCGGCAGCGTCGAACGCGCGAAGGTGGAGGCGTACCTCGCCCGTAAACATGCGGCCCGGGATTCCGATTCAAGAAAAACCCGGCCGCTCGTCACCGTCACCAATCCGCCACCCGTGCAGGTGCTCGTGCCGGGATTCACCGTGAGTGAATTGCCACTGCGGTTGAACAATATCAACAACCTGAAGTATCGCGGTGACGGCAAACTGTTTGCCCTCGGTTACAACGGGCGGATTTTTCTGCTCAGCGACACTGATGGCAATGGATTGGAGGACAGGGCCGGGCTGTTTTGGGACAAACCGACGTTGCGCGCACCCATTGGCATGGCGCTTACGCCGCCCGGTTACGCCCGGGGCAACGGCGTTTTCGTGGCGGCAAAAGGAAAGGTTTCGCTCATCGTGGACACCAACCGCGACGACGTGGCGGACCAGGAAATCATTGTGGCCGACGGTTGGGAGGAGTTGCACCACGGTGTGGATGCGCTCGGTATCGCGGTGGATCGGGACGGCAGCGTCTATTTCGGCCTTGGCGCGGCCGATTATACGAACCCTTACCTGATTGACCGCGACAGCGGACGGGCACGCTACGATTTGAAAAGCGAACGCGGAACGATTCTGAAAGTGACGCCCGATTTCACTAAGCGCGAAATCGTTTGCACAGGCGTCCGGTTTTCCGTCGGCATGGCCTTCAATCGCGCCGGCGATCTGTTCTGCACGGACCAGGAAGGCGCCACCTGGCTGCCGAACGGGAATCCCTTCGATGAACTGCTGCAGATTCAACCGGCGAGGCATTACGGTTTTCCGCCGCGTCATCCCAGGTTTTTGCCCGACGTCATTGATGAACCGAGCGTTTTCGATTACGGGCCGCAACATCAATCCACCTGCGGACTGAACTTCAACGAACGCGTGAACGGCGGCCCGACGTTCGGCCCGGAATGGTGGGCCGGGGACGCCATCGTCTCCGGCTATTCGCGCGGCAAACTCTGGCACACCAAACTCGCGAAGACCGCCGCCGGTTACGTCGCGGAAACCCAACTGTTTGCCTGCCTGAACGCGTTGACGGTGGACGCCAGCGTTTCTCCGGCCGGCGATTTGCTCGTAAGCACGCACAGCGGAGGACCAGACTGGGGTAGCGGACCGGACGGCAAGGGCAGGCTCTATAGAATACATTATTCCGACAAGGACGCGCCACAACCGGTGCTCGCCTGGGCGGCGAGTCCCACGGAGAGCCGGATCGAGTTTGATCGTCCGCTTGATCCCGCGCAGCTGAAAAACCTTGTCACTCAGATCACGTTCACGCAGGGCAAATACGTCTCCGCCGGCGATCGTTTCGAGACATTGCGCCCGGGTTATCAGGCTGTTCAAAATCAACTGGCCGCGCCGCGCTACGACATTCCGGTTTTGGCGGTCAACGTGACCCCGGACCGCCGCGTGTTGATCGTGACAACGTCTTCCCGCACCGAAGCCGTGCGTTACGCGGTGACGTTGCCTCGCTTCGGAACCGGGCTCTCTCCGCCCGGCGCCGAGCCCGCCCAAACCGACCTGCTCATCGAGCCTGCCGGCGCCGACGCGCAGTGGGAGTCAGGCGACAGGCAGCAGACCTGGTCCGGCTGGCTGCCACATCTCGATTTTGTCGCTGCGCGCGCGTTCACGGTGGCAAGCCCCACACACGATCGCCTGTGGGAATTGATGAGCCGGGCGGGCGAATTGAAGTTGCGGGCACAACTTGATCTCTGGCAAATGCTGCGGCCCGCCATTCAACCCGGTTCGGTTCTCGATTACGCGCTCCCGGATGAACGGGTCACGGTCGTTTTCCGCGCGGCTTCGCCGTTGTCCGTGAAAACACCGGCCGGTTTGATCAACGCGAAACGCGCCGCAAGCGGATCGTACGAAGCCGTCATCGAACATTCGCCGAAGGAAGGCCAATGGCTCCCGCTGGAAATTACCCTGGCAACCGGGAACACCTCCCCGCAATTGGAGGTCGCTTATCACACGACCGAGGATGCCCGACCGCGCGCGCTCCCGGTGCGCCGCATTCTCCTGCCCTGGACCACGGTGAAGCCCGACGACACCCGGGATGGGCGTGAACGGCAGATCCCGGAGCTGGCCGGAGGGAACTGGCCCGAGGGCAGGCGGATTTTTTTTGGAGACACGGTCGCCTGCCATAAATGCCATCGCGTGCGCGACGAAGGTGGAACCATCGGTCCCGACCTGTCCAACCTCGTGCATCGCGACTATGAATCGGTCCTCCGGGACATCCGCCAGCCCAGTGCGGCGATCAATCCCGACCACATCGCTTACGCGATTCAGTTGACGAACGGCGAGACGATCAATGGCGTCTTGCAAGGCGACGATCGCGAGAAGGTTGTTGTCGGCCTCGTCACCGGCCAGCCGGTGACGATTTACAAAAAACAAATCGTGTCAGCAAATCCTTCGCCCGTTTCGCTCATGCCCGAAGGGCTTGACCGGGCGTTGAGCGCGCAACAAATGAAAGATTTGCTGACGTTCCTGCTGACGGCGCCGCTGGAGACCGCGCAGGTTGAGGCGCCTAATCCGCCAGCTCCGCGGTCCCGCGTCGAGGTCGGGGCGGTGTTGAAGCAGGTCGCCGACGCCGGTCGGGACACGACGAAGCCCCTGCACATCCTGCTGGTGGCCGGGCCGAAAGACCATGGCCCGGGCGAACACGACTATCCCCTGTGGCAGAAGCGCTGGCATAAATTGCTCGCGCTCGCCGACAAGATCACAGTGGACGACGCCTTCGGCTGGCCGGCGCCCGGTCAGTTTCATGGCGCCGACCTCGTTGTATTCTATTCCGACAATCCCGGATGGTCGGCAGCGCGCGCGCAGGAGCTGGACGAGTTTCTCGGTCGTGGCGGCGGCCTGGCCTTCCTGCACTACGCCGTGGACGGACATGAAGCCGTTGAAGCGTTAAGCCAGCGCATTGGCCTGGCCTGGCGAGGCGGACAATCGCGCTTCCGCCACGGGCCGCTTCAATTGCAGCTGTCTCCGGACCCGTTGACGTCAGGCTTCGACAACTTCCAATTGGTGGACGAAAGCTATTGGAACCTTGTCGGCGACGAAAAAAATGTTCGAGTCCTGGCGCGTGGCGTCGAGGAAAACGCCGCCAGGCCGCTGGCATGGACCCGCGAACAAGGGCCGGGCCGCGTCTTTGTGTGCATTCCCGGCCACTTCACATGGACGTTTGACGATCCGCTGTTCCGGCTGCTGGTGTTTCGCGGCATGATGTGGTCGGCCCACCAACCGATGGATCGACTGGCCGAGCTGGCGCTCATCGGCGCGCGGGTGGAGAACTGAATCGCAGCCTTGCCACCGGCAATGCGCCGGGCTTCAACCGGGACCCGCGACTACGGAAGGGTCGTGTATCAATGTTCCGATTTTCATTCCCGCCTTTTCGCCGTTCGCATCGGGTTGATCCGTTCAATAACGCGGGCCGGCTTCCGGCCGATGGCCTGCAATGGTCCTCGCGACGCCGTGCCGGGATCGGCTGCGCGTGGCCGGGCGTCAGCCTTTCGAGCTGCCCGCGGCAAGCGCTTTTGCGTCGGAGGTCGTGAGAGATTTGCCACCGATTCCCCAGTCACCGCTCTTGACCTCTTCGAGAATCACCACCGTCACGGGACGCATGTTCTCGCCTTCAATGGATACCATCGTGTCTGTCAGCTTGCTGATCATCTCCTGCTTCTGTTTCGGCGTGAAAACGCCCTCCAACATTTTTACATTCATTAGCGGCATGGTTTTTTCCGGTCTGTCAATTGAGTTGCTTTGGTTCTTCAGCGCGCACTGCAACTCTCAAGCGCGTGCCAAATGGTTATCTGCATCGCCCGGCGTCACCGCAGCTCCGGCGGGATTGATTTGATTGCTCCGGCGAATTGCCGGTGAAGCCGTGCGTCCACGGGACGATACCTGAAGGTTGTGCTGGCTGGATACGCGCCCAGATAGTCGCCATTTTTTCAGTTGTTCTTCGGCCGGACAGGCCGGGAACAAAACCCTCCGCCGCAATTCGGGCAGACATTGTCCAGGACGTTTTCGACGCAGGAGCGGCAGAAGGTGCATTCAAACGTGCAGATCATAGCGTTCGTGGACGCGGGCGGAAGCGGCGCATTGCAATTCTCGCAAGTGGGTCTCAGTTCGAGCATGGCGGTGGTGTGTTGTGCTTGTGGAAGCGCCACCTGACGCCGGTTCGATAAAATTTCGGAAGGGGCGGACACCACACACGGAAGATGTTTCCCCTTCCGGGCTCGCCGCCCGCTCAAGCGGGTCCGAGCGTTGGCAAGGCAACCACGCGCGGGCGCCTCAACAGTTTCATCCCGGCGTCAGGCGAAGTTGGTTCAATTGGGCAGCGCGTGCGTCGCGTGGGTGACCGCCGCTCCAGCCCGCAGGGATGCAGCCACCATCGCCGCCTCGACCATCTCGGCGTCAGTGGCGCCGGCCTTGCGCGCGTTGCCGCTGTGGATGTCGATGCAGTACGGGCATTGGGTGGTGAGCGCGACCGCGACGGCAATCAATTCCTTGTACTTCACCGGAATTGCTCCATCGGCAACGGCGGCTTTGTCGAACGCCCAAAACGCCTTCATCACTTCCGGCGCGAGTTCGTTCATCTTCTTTATTTTCGTCAGGTTTTCTTTGTTATACATGCGATGAGTTTCGCAGATTGCGGATATCCGGCAAGGGGACTTCCGTCCCACCTTGGATCCGCAGCTTTGACGATCCTTACAGCCCAAGGTCGAACACGACGCGGAAGCCGAGGTCGGAATCGGGTTGGTTGGCGGGACGAAATAACCGCGACGCGGATCGGCAGGATGAGTTGGGATAGTCGTAAGCACCACCGCGCATGACCTTCTCGTCAAATTGAACAGGACCGGGAGGCCCGGTCGGATCAATCTGCACTCCGCCGGGCAGTGAATCGTACCAGTCCTGACACCATTCCCAGACGTTTCCATACATGTCGTACAATCCCCACGGATTGGGAAGCTTCTGCCCGACGGCGTGAACGGTCAGGTCGGGATGCCCAAGATCCAAGAACCACGCGTAATTTGCCAGGCTGGTGTAATTCGGAGCGTCGTCTCCGTAACTGAAACGCGTCGTTGTGCCGGCGCGCGCGGCGTATTCCCATTCGGCTTCGGTTGGCAGACGAAACCGGCTGCCGGGCGGAATTCGTCCCGCGGCGAGTTCCCGTTGCGTGAGCATTCCGCAATAATTGGTCGCGTCGAACCACGTCACGCTCGAAACGGGACGGTTCAGATCACCCGGGAATTCGCTTGGGTTTGTGCCCATGACGGACAGGTATTCGCCCTGGGTCACCTCGAATTCACCGATCCAAAAGCCGCGCGTGAGTGTCACCGTGGTTTGCGGACGTTCGTTAATGCTGCTGTCGAAATCGTTGGTCGGGCTGCCCATCGTGAAAGTATTGGGCGGGATGAACGCCATGTTCGCGGGCGGGTCTTGTCGCAGCGCGCGATAAAACTTCTGCGGCGAGGCATTGGTGGTGACATCGTGGAAATTGACGCTGCCAAGTGGGTTGGTTGCCACGCCCACCGCGCTCCAGGTTGCGAGATTTGTGGAGCCAAGGATCATGTAGTCCCCGGGCGGCCCGGTGATTCCGAATTTGAATGAGCCAACCAACATTAGTGGCCGGACCAACTGAACTGCGAGCGGATAAGTGAACACGGGGATGCCTTGATTCTGAAAAGCGTCAACAACGCTGGCCATTCCCGTGGCCGCCAGCGATTCGGACAGGACAAACGTCGTCAGCGGATTGTCTGCTATGAAAAGACCGGTCAACTGCTGCATGTCCGGAGGCAAAGTCAGGTTGGTCAGTTGATTGCCGTTGAGTTCAAGAAAAGCCAGCGAGGTCAGGCCCGGTGACAAGGTGAGGCTGGGGAGTTGATTGCCGGAAGCAACCAGAAGACTCAGATGATTCAAGCCCGCGGACAAGGTGAGGTTCGTGAGTTGATTGTCGTTAATTCGGAGAGCCGACAGGTTCGTCATGTCCACCGGCACGGTGAAGCTGGTCAATTGATTTCCGTCGAGCGCGATGAAACTTAAATTCGTCAGGCCTGCGGGCAGGTTGAGACTACGGAGTTGGTTGTCAGAGAGATCAAGCCAGTTCAAGTCTGTCAGCTTCGACGGCAACGTCAGTTTCGTGAGTTGATTCTGGAAGGCACTCAGAAGAATCAGGTTCGTCATGTCGGCGGGCAACGTCAGGCTGGTGAGTTGATTGAAACCAACGCTCAGATTGGTCAACTGCGTCAGTCCCGCCGGCAGGCTTAGATTCGTCAGCACGCCGGATTCGAGGCGAAGCTTGGCCAAATTCGTCAGCCCCGGAGGCAGCGTGAACTCGGGGAATCGATTCTCACCGAGGTCGAGAAGGACCAGCCTGGTCAAGTTGGTGAGGATGTTAACATTCGTGATCCGGTTGTCCTGGAGATCGAGTGAAACCAGATTCCGGGCCGCTTCCAGCCCTTGCACGTTGGTGATGTTCCGAAAGACCGCGCCAAAGTTTGTCAGGCCGAGCATGTCCTGTTGCGTCAATGGTCCGGCAGGTTTTCCCAACACCTCGCGGATGGCGGCGTCCAAGTTTGGATCGGGGACGGAAACTTCCTGCGCCGGGGTCGGAGTTGCGAAACTGATCAACGCCATCAGCGTCAGAGCAAGCGGACGGATGGGGCGAACAATGCTGCAAGACTCCCTGACTCCGGAGAAACACCTGAGTCCGTCCGCAACGATCAGCCGCCGCATCCGGTGGACACGAGCATAGGATATAGGTTTCATCGAAGCAGGCTTGCACGGTGCAGGGCGAACCAACAATGGGACTTCCGTCCCGCATCGGTTTCGTGGATGGGCCTAAAGATCCACATCGCGGCGCGATGTGCACCACCATGTTTTCACAACCGCAACCGGAACACGTAGCGGCCAATGACCGCCACGAACATCGCGAATGCGAGCGTTCCCGCCAACTGCCCCACCCGCTCCGGCTCGGCCTGCCGATCGCGTGGCATGAGAGAATTCCTCGCCGGTTCGCTCGGGCGCGGTGCGGGTTGGTGCCTCTCACGTCCTGTTCCGCTCGCGACGACGGTCCGTTCGCGTTCTACCCGTACGCGCATTTTTTGAAGCAACACCGCCTTCATGGAGAAGTACGCCGCGCCCGCACCCACCGACGCCACGAGCAGAACTGTCACCGCGCGTCCCAGCGATCGCGCAGCCTTTGTCCAAATAGATTTCGGGAGGGAAACGACAGACCCCTCACCCGTCCTTCGGACACCCTCTCCCCATCCGGTGGGAAGAGGGACGGTGTGAAGGGACTTCGCAAGCTGATTGGAAACTAACTCTCCCTCCAGCCCCGGCCGCACGGGCCGACGACGGCGCAGCGCCGCGATCAACCAGTCCCAATTCAGCCCGAGATGCAGACCCACCAACACGACCAGGGCGACGTTCAACCACCCATGCACCTCGCTCCAGATGCGCACCCGCCCGAAACTTTCGCCCAGCGACTCCACGCCCTGAGCCGACACGAACCCGCCCGAGAACAACACCGCCCCCATCAGCGCCAGCAGGAGCAGATTCAAACCCGCGTTCGCCCGCACGCGCCAAGCCGCCGGCGTCAGCATCCGCCGAAACTGCGTGATGAACCATTGCCACTGCAGGACCACGTGCCACAACACCACCGGACAAAATGCGAAGCCGAGCCATTGATGCCATCGCAGCCCCGTGAAATTGATGCACTCCAGCACGACCACCAGCAGCAGCATGGCGATATCGAGGCACAACAGGAACGCGACGCGGTTCTTCACGGTGCAACAACAGACAACCTTGCCGGAACAAGCTCACGCGAAGCAGAAAGGAAAAGCCCGTTAGCCACGGATGAACACGGATGAAATCACCTCAAAGGAACGCACAGATCGCACAAGAGCTTCTGCCACTCCGCCTCGATCGGGGTGAGGTGTCGAATCTTTTCCTTCCATCGCTTCTCTCTCAACCTGGCTGATCGTCCATAGACCTTTCTCCGCGTTTGGCATGGACTATCAGTCATGCCGAAACGCAATGGAATCCTCGCCACCCTGGGACTGAACGTCCGCCGCCAGCGCGAAGCGAAACAGCTCACCCAGGAAAATCTCGCCGAGCGCGCGGGCCTTGATCCCACCTACATCAGCGGAATCGAGCGCGGGTTGCGCAATCTGGGAATCAAAAACGTCGCCAAGCTGGCCAAAGCGCTGGACCTCACCACGGCTGAACTCTGCAAAGGAGTGGACGTGTGAGGAGGAAATCCAAATCCCGCGGCAGCGGACATCAGCCCACTCAAAGGCCAGCTGGCAAGAGAAGTCAGAGCCGACTCACGTCGGCTGCTACGATCAAAGAAGACCCGCCGCCTTACACTGTAGCGGCGGTCTGTGACCGCCGGGAAGCGGACGAACGGCGCTCACAGAGCGCCGCTACAGCACGGCTGAAATTCATTGACCTCTTCTGTGGCATCGGCGGCTTCCGCATCGCCTTCGAGCGCGCGGGTTGCGAATGCGTCTTCTCCTCCGACTGGAACGAGATAACGCAGATCACCTATGAAGCCAACTTCCACGAACGACCGCACGGCGACATCTATTCCGTGCCAGACAATGCCTCATGGGTTCAGCGAGGCGGTGGAAAAGGAATGAGTGGAATGAGCGCTTCGGTGGTAAAGATCCCGAAAGCGGAATTTCGTCCGTTAACGCGGGACAACCTAGCTCAGCTTTAGATCGGAGTTATGAGTGTTTCTGGTTCAAGTCGTCGCGCTGCGCTTCACGCCGCAACCGCGGACGGAGGCCAGCAATCAACCCGATTTCATTTTCCCCGGCGAGCGGGAGTATCACGACGCGACGTTCAACGCCGCGCTGCTGGTCATGTTGGGCGTGAAGTCCACCAGCAAAGACCGCTGGCGTGGAGCGCGGCGTTCACGCCGCTTCACGGTGCGAGTACTGTCACACGTGATTTGAATCGAATGCCCGCCATAGTTCGTGAGTTGAAGCGACCTGAAGGTCGCGCTCCTTTCGCATCCCTGTTCATCCGAGTCCAGCCGTGGTTGAATTCGAACTCGACACCTCGCCCGATGCCCTCACCCCCAGCCCCTCTCCCATCCGATGGGCGAGGGTGGCGTCGGACTCTCCCCGAACGAGGCGGAGAGGGTGAAGCGCAACTGAAAGGCATGTTGAGCGTGACGGAATTCGTGGAGTTCGTGCGGCGGAAGCAGACCGCATGAAGCCGCGCAAATTTGTAGCGGCGGTCTGTGACCGCCGATTGTCGTCGCTCACAGAGCGACGCTACAGGAGCGCGGCTCTGTGAGCCGCAGCACCCCGCAACGCGCGAGACTTTGATAACACCCAATCTCCAACGAAACGCCAAAGTTGCTGCGGGTCGGAGACCCGCGCTCCGTCGGAATCTGTGTCCATCCGTGTTCATCTGTGGCCGAAAGTCCCTCACCCTGGCCCTCTCCCCGTCTGGCGGGGACAGGGAATTGCAATTTGAATTCGCGGCAATTGGCGTAATTCGCGTCAAAGCTTTGTCTTTATGGCGGATGTCTTTTCCAAAGCAAAACGTTTCGAGGTGATGTCGCGGATTCGCAGTCGCGGGAACAAGGACACGGAACTGGCGCTGGCGCGGCTGTTGCGCGCGAATGGAATTTCCGGCTGGCGGAGGCAAATCCAAATCCGCACATCACCCCGACCCTCTCCGCAAAAGAGTGACAACTCCCCACAACCCTCACCCGGCTTGGCCACCCTCTTCCACTCCCGTGGGCGAGGGAAACGCGGAGAGGGAGAGCCGCGGCGGAACTCTCAACGCTCAATGTTCGACTCTCAGCTCACCGTCCGCCCCGACTTTGTTTTTCTGAAACTCAAACTCGCACTGTTCGTGGACGGCTGTTTCTGGCACGGCTGTCCCAGGCATTGCAATCCGATGAAGTGGTTGAAGAAGAGTTCCATGCCGCAGAACAAATCAGCGTCGCTGAAAGGCGGGCCGGGGCGGACCGGTCGCGCGTTCTGGCGTCGCAAACTTTCCGCCAACATGAAACGCGATGCGCTGGTCACGCGCCTGTTGCGGCGGGCGGGCTGGCGCGTGCTGCGAATCTGGGAGCATGAACTGGCCAAGCGCCCGGAAGTTTGCACCCGCAAGATTCAACGGGCATTGAACGGTTAACTGGAGCGCGGCTCTGTGAGCCGCGGCACGTGGGGCGAGGCGACGAGCCGACACTGTAGCGTCGAGCCTGTGGCTCGAATCGTTTGGCGCACAGCGCCAACGCTACACGGTTCGCGAGTACGCTCGCCCCACCGTTGATGCAGAAGCGCGCTCCGTCGGTATCCGCGTTCATCCGCGTAATCTGCGGTTAGGAAAAATGCCGGAGGTGTTCACCGGGTGAAAGTTATGTCGCGGATTCGCGCGCGCGGGAGCAATCGCAAGGCGGCCATTTTTACACCAAGAAATGTCGAATAAGCGCCAATATCGAGGTAGCTATGGCTATCGGGCCGGGGTTACGATGCCAATCGCAAAGCTTGTATTCAAACGAAAGGACAGACTTATGGCTCGATATATTGCACTGATCAAGTTCACGGAGAAGGGCGCAAAGGAAATCAAAAAGTCCACCGAACGCGCGCGGAGCTTCGACAAGGCCGCAGCCAATGCGGGGGTGAAGATTGAAGGCCAGTATTGGACGCTGGGCGCCTATGACGGAGTGCTCGTCATCACCGCTGACCAGGAAAAGAAGGCGTTGCATTGCCTGGCGGAACTGGCCAGCTACGGCGCGGTCCAGACGCAGACGATGCCGGCTTTCACGGATAAGGAATTCGACGCGATTGTTGGCACATAGCCCGACCGGAAATCGGGTGGGGAAAACTGCATGTCGCTTCGCGTGCAACCTCCGGCGTGGTGGCACCGTGCCAGACGAGATCCGCGTAATCTGCGGTAAGAAAAATGCCGGAGGTGTTCACCGGGCGAAGCGTCGAAGGTAATGTCGCTGATTCGCGGGCGGGATTCAGAATTTTCCGAAATAGAATTGGTGGCGCGTGATGCCGAGGTCTTCAATGATGTCGGCAATGATGCCGCGTGGCACGTCGCCGGGATGCCACGCGAAGGTGATGAGGCGGTCAGGCCGAAACGGGTTGGAGTAATGGCGATGGCTGCCTGCCGTGCGAAGAAGTTCACAACCGATTTCGCGGAGTCGCCGTTCCAACTGTCGGCAGTTCCAAGAGGGATATTTGCCCACGGGTCAGGCGGCGAGAACGAACTTGTCGCGAAAGGCGGGCGGGATGGGGCGTCCGGTTTCGAGCAACGCTTCCAGATGAACCTTGGCGGCCTGTTGAAAGCGGAGCGTGGCTTCGCCGCGGTCGCGTCCATGCGCGTGGCAGCCGGGAAGCAGGGGCGATTTGGCAATCCAAACGCCGTCTTCGTCCCGTCGCAGTTGCACTTTCGAGAGTGGAACGATCATAGCGGGCGTATTGTAGCCCGGTGTGCTGCCGGCGTAAAGAAGGCGTTTGATGCCTGACGCTTTCACGAAAGCGAAGCGTCGGAGGTAATGTCACTGGTTCGCGGGCGCAAAAGAAACGTTGCCCACACGCTCCGGGTTCACACTCCTTCGCGTTGAGGCATTATTCGCGGTCCACCTGAGCTCATCACGGTTCGGTGACGAGCACGACGCGGAAGCCGAGGATGAAATCGTGGATAAACGGGCTAACACCCTCGGTCAGACGCCGACCCGACCGACAATCGGACTCGAATGCATCCCACGCGCCGCCGCGAATGACTTTGACGCCCTGCGCGTTCGAGGCAGGACCTTGCGGGTCGGTCACCGATCCGCCCGGATACGGACCGTACCAATCCAGTGTCCATTCTAGAACGTTTCCTTCCATGTCGTACAGTCCCCAGGGATTCGGCAGCTTCTGCCCGACCGGATGCGTTCCAAAGCCAGCGTTGAACGAATACCAGGCGTGGTTGGCCAGCTCCGTGAAATTGGGATCGTCTCCATAACTGAACCGCGTCGAATTGCCGGCGCGGGCCGCGCACTCCCACTCGGCCTCGGTCGGCAGGCGATAGTGACTGCCCGCCGGAATGCGTCCGGCCGCGAGTTCCTGTTGCGTCAGCAGCGCGCAATAATTCGTCGCATCGAGCCAGCTCACACTTTCCACCGGCCGGTCCAGATCGCCGGGAAACCCGCTCGGGTTCGATCCAACTACTGCCAGATACTCGCGCTGGGTCACTTCGTATTTCCCAATCCAAAATCCATGACTGATGGTCACGGTCGTTTGCGGGCTTTCGTCCGCCTGACGATTCACTTCGTTCGTGGGAGTCCCAATCGTGAAAGTGTTGGGCGGAATGAAGACCATGTTCGCGGGCGGACTATGCCGCTGCGCGCGATAAAGTTTTTGCGGAGAGACAACGGCTGTAAGGTCAGTGAAGCGAACGCTGCCGAGTTGGTTGGTCGCTGTGCCAAGTTCACTCCAGACGGTCAGGTCAGTGGAAGCAAGCAGCGCGTAGATGCCGGGTGGTCCGGTCAATGACACTTCAAACGTTTCGTCCGGTGTTCTTCGGGGCGGGATCAGTTGGATCGTCAACGGATAAGTGGAGACCGAGACGCCCTGATTGCGCAGCGCGGCGACATCATCGGCCAGATTCGTGGCGGTCTGTTCGGAAAGAACGATTGTCGTGAACGGATTGGCCAGGAAGCCAAAGTCGCTCAACCGCGTCATGTCGGGAAGAAGTGTGAGGCTGGTCAGTTCATTGCCGACGACGAAAAGTCCGACCAGATTGGTCAGACCCGCAGGCAGGGTCAGGCTGGCGAGTTGATTTCCCCCGACGTTGAGCGACTCCAAGCGATACAGGTCCGAGGGCAACACAAGATTGGTCAGTTGATTCTCGGTCAGGTTCAATCCAACCAGGTTGGTCATGCCCACGGGCAGGGTCAGGCTGGTGAGGTTCGTGTTTTCGGAAATGCGGAGATTGGTCAAGCGATTCAGACCCGCCGGCAGCGTGATACTGCCGACCGGATTTTTGCTTACGTCGAGATAGGTGAGTCCGGTCAGCCCCGCGGGCAGAGTGAAGTTGGTGAATTGATTCGAGCGCAGATGGAGAATCTCCAGGTTCGTCAGGTTCGACAAGAAATCGAGATGGCTCAACCGGTTTAATTCGAGATCAAGCTCGGCCAAGTTCTGCAGGTCAGCGGGCAAAGTGAGATTCGTGAGTTGGTTGAAGGCGAGATCCAGCTCGATCAGGTTCGTCATCCCGGTGGGCAACGTGAAACTGGTGAGCAAGTTCTGCGACAGGTTCAACTCGGTCATGCCCGCCAAGTCCGGAGGCAGCGTGACGCTGGTCAGCGGATTGCCCGCAAAATAGAACGTGCTCAGATTCGTCAGCCCGGCTGGCAAAGAGAAATTGGTGAATGAATTGAAGCCGAGATCGAGGTCAACCAGGCGGGTCAGGTCCGAAAGCTGATCGAAACCGGAGAGAAAATTGTTCTCCAGATCGAGGTTGGTCAGCATGGTCAGTCCCGCGGGCAAGGTCAGGTTGGTGAGCGATGCGTTTTCGATGGTGAGCGAGGTCAGATTCGTCAGCCCGGTCGGAAGGGAAAAGTTGGTCAGCGGATTGATGCTGAGGTCCAGCGTGGTCAGGTTTGTCAACGCGCCCAGAACGGAGACGTTGGTGAGATGATTGATCTCGAGATCGAGCACCACCAGATTTCGAGCGGATTCCAACCCGGCAATGCTGCTCACGTTCCGATTGCGCGCGTTCAGGTTCGTCAGGCTGAGCAGGTCCTGTTCAGTCAAAGGCTCGGCGGGCTTTCCCAACGCATCGCGGATCGCGCTGTTCAGGCCGGGGTCGGGAAGGGATATTTCCTGCGCGCGAACAGAAGCCACGAAGCTGGCGACGGCCAGGATGGTTAATGCAACAAACCGGAGAAAGTGAATGATGGTTTTCATGTTATTTGATTGGGAGTTGGTCAGACCGGTGATCACAAAATCCAGCCAACCATCGTTGTCGAAATCACCCCACGCCACCGCGCTGTCGGAAATTGCCGGCAGGCCGGGAACGGGCGTCAGCACGAATTGTGAATGGGCGGAGTCCACGGCCAGCGGTGACACCGACGAAAACAATCATCGTCAGCGGAATTTGCTTCACCATTCCGGCGGGCTTCAGAAAATGCCGTCGGATTTGAGGTGGTATCAAGCGGATCGTATTCATAGCCATTCCTAAACTGACAGACGGGCGGCCGGATATGAATGGGACAAAGGACCCAGCGAGATTTCGATGTGACTGCCGGGGGCAGTCCGGTTATTCGCTGATCACGAAAGGTTGATCGTTGTCAGCGTTGTGAAGAATGGCGCGAGGTGGAATCTTTGGCGTGAGCTTTCACGGTGGAAGTGACCGACGCCCGGGGCGAGGACAAGATCCTCCGCCCCGGGCACACCTAATGGGTCGCTTGAATTGAGTGCGCGCGGGCTACTGAATCAGGACGTTATTTCCCGGACCGCCGTCGAGCACGTCGGTCCCAGGACCACCATTCAGCACATCGTCGCCATCGCCGCCGAGCAGCACATCGCCGCCAGCACTGCCGGTCAGCACATCGTCACCGGGCCCGCCGTCAACCGTCAGTTTGATGACGCCGTCTTGAAGGCCTGTCGCAACCACGACGTCGTCGCCGTCCAGCATTTTGACGATGAGGTGATCAAGAGCCGGCTCACTGCCGGTGATGTTCACCGTCGCAGCGAGACCCACAACACTCAATCCCGCCGGTGTCCCGGTGATGGTCGCGACATCATTGCTACTCGTGCCCGTGACAATGACGGTGTCGGCCGCGTTGTCGCCCACACCCGAGTTCGGAGTGCCGGCTAGGTCCAGGCTGACATTGGTGACACCGGTTCCGGTCAGATCGTTGACCGTGATGGCGTCAGCGCCTCCGCGGGCAGTGAACAGGACAGACTCGACCTCATTGCAGTCCATCACGATGGTGGCCACGTTGCGGGTGAACCGCAGGCGCCGGCCGTTGGCGGACAGATCCACGGATTCGTCGATATTCGCGCCGTTGAACAGCATGGTGTCCTGGCCGGCCTGGCCTTCGAACACATCGCTTCCGTCACCCGGGTTCCATACGAACGTGTCGTCGCCCGCCCCGCCAAAGGCGGTGTCAGCTCCCGGGCCGCCGTTGATCAAATCGTTTCCCTGACCACCAATCAACATGTCGTTGCCGACACCGCCATTGAGCGTGAGGTCAATCGATCCCGCCTGAACTGCGGAAGCATCCACGACATCATCGCCGGCGAGCGCGTTGATGACGAGTTCATCGAGGCTTTGCTCGCCGCCGACGACGGTGACCGTTGCCGCGAGGCCAAGTACGTCCACTCCGTTCGTTGAGCCGGTCAAAGTAATGACGTCATTCGTGCCGGTCCCGTTGACAATGACAGTGTCGGCCGCACCATCGCCAGCGCCTGATGTGCCGAATAGATCAACCACAACGTTGCTGACCCGGGTGC
>DATNDF010000112.1 GCA_035607015.1 Candidatus Angelobacter sp.
AAGGGTTGGAGCCCCTGGCCGATGAACTGCGTGGCGGCGCTGCCCAGCAACTGCGCTTCGGCGCTTCCGGCACTGTTCTGCGGGATCATCTGCCGGAACTGGCCCGGCACGTGCGCAAGAGATTTCCCAACCTGAAACTGACGCTGCGGGAGGGGCACCAGCCGCAGCTCAAAGCCTGGCTCCAGAAACAGGAACTGGATCTCGCCGTGACCGTGATCGAGGGCAAGCCGCCTCCGGGCGTCAATTCCGCGCCGTTGCTCAAACTGCCTTTGGTGCTTCTCGTCGGAAAAACGAGCCGGATTGCCGGGCCCGGGGAATTGTGGAAGCGGGACAAGATTGACGAAACGCTCATCAGTCTGCCGGCGTATGAGAGCATCCCGAAACACTTTCAGCAGGGCCTCGGCCGCCTGGGTGTTGACTGGTTCCCGCGCATCGAAGTGTCATCGCTGGCGTTGATTGAAACTTATGTCGAGAACGGGTATGGCGTTGGCCTCTCGGTCGCCATTCCCCGATCGAAACTCTCACCCGGAGTTCGCGCATTGCCGTTGGAGGGTTTCCTTCCCGTGACGCTGGCCGCGCTATGGCCGGGCAAAACGACACCCATCATCCAGGCGTTCCTGAACGAATTGAAGCACCGTGCTCAAACACTTTCAAAGTGACCGGCGACCAGATTATCGATATTGATGGAACAACGGCAAAGCGTTGTCGCCTTTGCCGACGAAAAAGGCCCGCCTTTTCCGGCGGGCCTTGACAGAATCAAGCAGCGTCAGGGTTTGCTGATCTTAAAGAAACCCAGGCTGTTTGTTATGGAAGTGGTTGTAGACGGACCGGAAAGGCCCGAAGCAACTGTTGTCCAAGTTGCGGAAGGACTCAGCGAGGCGGATGTCTGCAGCGAGAAAGTGGGTCCTGCGGCGCCGGTCCAAGTGATCGTGAGAGTGGAGCCGCTCTGGCTGATCGAGGTGATCAAAATGTCCGGGGCAAATGCCAAAGTCGTGATGGCTTGCCAGAAGTTGTCCACATCCTGTAAGAGCCCCATCAACGTCGAGTCGCCGGTCGCGAGATCGATCGTGACCAGTTCGCGGGGAAGACCATTTTCCGTCTTGCGAATCGCGTAAACTACTCCCGTCTGGGGGTTCTGCGCAAGTCCGAGGATCCCGCCAAACTCATCACCATTGCCCACTGGACTGCCACCCGGTGGAGGGTGTACGGCAATTTGGGCGAGATTGGTACCAGTAACCGGGTCAATCTCCATGATCCAACCGTTGGTGTTTCCAGAGATAGTGCCGGCGTCATCCCGCCAGGTCCCGAACAATTTGGTCTGCCCTCCGACCTTCATGAAAGCCAGCGCTTTGAGATCTGCAACAGGCTGAAGTCCGTTTGTGTATGTTATTAAATCGTCAGTTGGAATCTGAAAAACCGGCGTGCCGATCTTTGTGCAAGTCATGCCATCAAGCGACATCTTGTAAAGGGCACCGTCGCTAAGATACCAGGAATTCAACTCGGAGGACCAGGCCGTGCCATGGATGCCGCTGGGTTCGTTCGGGCCGGTGATTCGGTTTGTTGGATCGGTCATGGTCGAGTCCCGCCGATACTGGGGCTCCACCCAGGGCGGCACCGGAGCCGGCAGACCAAAGCAGGGTAGAAATAGGCCATCGTTGCCAACATCATTGGCAGCATTATCTGGATTCGGACATGGATTGGCGTTGTAAACCCCGGCCATCGCATGCGTCAGGAGATTATATGTTCCCATGTACTGGTTGTCCTGATAGGCGCCCCCAGCTGTTACGATATTGGGGTCCTGGTCATGGACTTCACGGGTCGGGTCATCCCGGTAAGCACCATCGCCGCCCGTGTGATAAAGCAGGCCGTTCGCGGAGCAATAAGCAATGGTCTGACTGTCTAAAACCCATGGCATTACTGTAACCTGGGTGAGCCTTCCATTGGCAGGGTTGATACGAAACAACGTATGATCCATATGATCCCAAAGATTTGTCCCGGTTTGATCGGAACTCTGTTGCATGCCGGAGATGCCAAACAATGACCAGGTTTGAGCGTAAACAATTCCCGATAATCGGAGCAGGACAACAACGACTGTCAGACGGGCCAACAGAGTTGGGAGGTGGAGTTTTTTCATAGCGATTTTGCCGTTGGGTATTTGCCCTTACTGAGTTCAAGCCGGATTGTCATAAGCATTAGGGCCAAAATCTATTTGAGGCAAGATTTTCCTCTCTTTGTTTAAGCAGGAGTTACCACGACACGGAAAGCCGTGCAATGCTCCGTGCCCTATACGGACCTGGACCCCGCATTGTCTGAAGGAACGTGAAGTTGTAACGCCAATCCCAGCGCCGTGACGCGTTCGGTCTCTGCGTTGCCGGGTCTGCTTCGATCAACACGCGTTTTGGGAATCGATCCTCACAGGTTCGAGTTCGCACTCCCGGCGTGCATACGGGTGGTCAGAGGGCCAAGACGCGGTAGAAACGATTGCTGTTCGTCAAAAGCGGTTCGGAAACCAGGACATTTGTCGGAGCGAGCAGGGGCGTGATATTCTTGAGAACCGCCCAATTCGTAGTAGCGCAATCACCGCCATACAGGACCAAGTAATTGCGATTGGATTCGGCGTTGAAGAAGAATTGAAAGTTGCCATTCGTCATCGGAATGACCGTCAAGGTCGGGGGAAAAGGCCGGGTGAACTGAACCTCAAGCGATGGACGGTTGGTCGCGTAGCTGGTTTCGCGAGATGCGAATTTTCGCACGCTTCTCTCCAAATCTTCCTGGTCGCAAATGAGAATCCACCCGGAATTAGTGACCGGATTGCTCACCCAATCCTGAACGTCGGCCACCAAGTTCGAGTTGGAGGCGAACGCGAAGGTGCCGGTTCCAGTGATGAGGTTCGATTGAGTCACTAAACTGGAATAATCCGGCCCCTCCTCACCCCCCGGAGCGCTCCATGGTGCCGCTGGCGACAAGCGATTAGTCCAAGTAACCGCGCTTTCACTCCAGCCCTGTAAAATTTTGTGCAAACTAAACCAGAGGCCGGTAGTTGTTGGAGCTTGGACAACCGTCGTGGTGAGCGTCGCGGAAGTGACTGTCGCATTTGTTGGAATGTTCGCTGCAACGTTGAACTTCAGGAGGGCGCGATTCATTTTCAACCCCTCATTCGGACCCGTCGTGCCCGAGTCAAGAGTTGGTTGACCGCCCAGTGGTATATCCAGGCTCTTTTCGGAAATTGTTGCATCCTCAGTCGGGATCAAAGTGACGGTGTCGGCGCTCAGGATGTTCGGGGCAAAGATCGTGACAAGAGCGGCTACGATCCCAACAATCTCCTGCCTCGAATGCTGCATATACCATCCTATGACCGCTCGGCGCTTTATTGAAGGTTGGTAGGAGGTCTCAGGCCGCGTCGTGAATGGCTCCTCGCCGTCGCCGAGGCTGCGTCCTCTCTCGAATCATGCACAGCAGCCCGCCCAGTACCAGCAACGACACCGTTCCCGGCTCAGGCGCAGCGGTGATGCTCAGGAGCGGTCGGTCCGCAGCCGTCCCAAAGCTGCGCGAATCAAAAAAATAACTTACCGTGGTGTCTGCAGCCGACAGGCGTAAGCTTACGAGGTCGCCAGCCAAAAGATCGGTTACAAGGCCTGACGATGGGCTCAGTGTGTAGATAAATGTGCCGCTGCTTGAGCCGTCGTGACTGAACGTGCCCAGCGCTTCATCCACACCCGGATTGATGAAAGTGCTTTGCAAGGCCGAGTAGGTTATTCCGCCCGTTCCCGGCGTGTTGGGATTGCCTGTGCCCTCGGTCCAGCCATCGTTTTGCATCCATGTCAATTCAAACGAGCCGGCGTTGTTTGCATTAAAGATCGCATTATTTGGCGCTGCGGCCGAGAGCTGCAAGGTTACGGACTGCACACTCCACAAACCCGCGCCGTAAAGACTGTCGAATGAACTCTTTGCGCCACTCGTGTCGAAGCGCATCACGGATTGAAACTCGCCCTGGGAAGAGCCCGCCGCCGAAACTGCGAGTGCGCCGGCGCCGCCGTAATTATTCGTGGCCAGATTGTTTGCCGGCCCGGTGGTGACAAACGCATCTGCAGTCGGGTTGAGGTTCACTACTGCTCCGCGCACCGGCAATGACGCTGCAAGAGTGATGCCCAGGAGCGCAACAGCCGGGCGCAAAGAATTCCTGATCCGCATCGGCGGTTCATTAACAGTCACTGCCTTCCTTTACAAGAAAGTTGTTGTTTCGTGTTCCTTCCTGCCGTCCCAATGCAAAAGATTTCTTGCCTTCAATTTAGGGATGATCTCAGTAAGGATGGTCTCAGTCATTACGAACACGTTATGAAAAAGCTGTCGTTTTCCTTTCTTGTCTCAACTCTCGTTTTGTTTTGCTTTGTCGCCAGAACGGCCATCATCTCGGTCAACACGACCAATAATGTCAGTCCCGGTCTGAATGAAACGAATCTGGTGATGGCGTTGAGCAGCCTGCATGACGGCGACACCGTCCAGTTCAACATTCCAGGACCAGGGCCGCATTATCTCAAAACGCCAGATGCCGGTTATCCCTTCATCACGAATAGCAGCGTGACTATTGACGGATACAGCCAGCCCGGGGCGTCGCCGAACACAAACACCATCCTCGCATTCAACAGCGCAAAAATCCAAATCGTGCTCGACTCACGCGATGGGCCCGAGCAAAGGACCCGGCTCGGATCTCTTGATGGCTCCGGCTTTTTCGACTCGGAAAGCGCGATTCTCCCTGTTTTCGGGGCGAAGAATTTCAAGATACAAGGCGTGAGCTTTCTTTCCCGGCAGACAGCCGGCGGTTCGTCCGATCCGGAGATTTATTGCATTGCGCTCATCCACGATGCCACCAACGCGCGCATCAGCGGATGCTGGTTTGGACTCGATCCCGACGGAGCGACAGTCGCGGGCGGACGCTCGGCGGTGGCTGCGTTCAAGGACGCTAACGGTGTCAGTGCATCCGGCCTGGTTTTCGGCACGGACGGCGACGGGCAAAACGATCCGGCGGAATTCAACATCTGCATGGGCATGGGAGTGGCCGTCAACCTGGAGACGCCCGACGTCAAAGTGGCCGGCAATTTCTTCAACGTCTTTCCCAGCGGCACAAATTTTCTGGACCTATCCACTGTCGCTCTACTGGACGGGCAGGGCATCGAAGCCATCGAAAACGGCGCGGGCGACAACATGATCATCGGGACGGACGGCGACGGCGCAGGCGACGCGAACGAAAGGAACGTGTTCGGGCCAGTGTATCACACGACCTTTGCCGAATTCCGGGGGCCGGCAACGAACATCACTTTCGCGGGCAATTACGTTGGCGTTGGGATTGACGGGCGAGCGGCTTTTCCCCGTAGCCAGCTCGTGAACAATGTCACTTTGTTCAGCGCCTGGAGTCGGTCCAGCATCCGAGCCGGTTCGAATTTCGACGGAGTCAGCGATGCGCTGGAGGGTAACCTTGTCGATGGCCTCGGTTGCCAGATGGGATCGTGCGACTCGCCAGTCCGCGCGTTCATTGATCTGGACGACAGCAACAACGACAACGACGGCGCGGACGCAGCCCAGATACTCCTCCGGGGCAACACGCTGGTCAACAACGCCAGCGCCGTCCTGATGCAGGACCAGGGCGTGGGCATCGCAACCTATTACTCGACTGTTCTTGCCGACAGCACGAACAATTTCACCACCTCGCTTTCAACGAATGCGTCGGGGACGCAATTGCTGGTCACGATTCCGCCGATGAACACAAACAACTATTCAACTGCCATCGTTGATTTTTATACCGTTGACCCGACGGCGCTGACCCTGCCGGACGCAACGGGCCAGACGAACGTGTTCGTTCAGGGGAAGACTTATCTGGGGTCTGTCATCGACGGTTCAGCGCAGGATCTGGATTCAACGGCGAACCACGTCGCGTATGACATCAGCAACCTGGGCCTCGGCGGCACGACGACCATCGCCGCGCTGGTTACTTATTCCAGGGACTCGAGTCTGGCGACACAAGCGGGACGGGCTGTGACCGCCATTTTCTCGAATCCCGTCACGGTGGCGCCGGTCGCATCTCCGCTGACCGTCACCTTGCTTTCTTATTCGGGCGGAAATGTCACGTTCGCGGTTGCTGGTGGGACGCCGCCCTATCAGTTGCAGGTCCGGACGAATCTTACAACGGGCAATTGGGCTGTATTCGGCACACCTTTCACCATCAGTCCGATAACCTTTCCAGCCGGCGGGGACAGTCAGGGTTTCTATCGGGTTTCCGGCCAGTAAAAAAGGCGCGGGCAACGGCGCCCGCGCCCGGTATCGGTTTTCTTGTTTCGGTCAGAACCAGTATCTCGCGCCAATGCCGCCCGTCACGCCTCCCTGAAGTTTCGGCGTGAAATCAAGCACCGGGCCGACTTCGACAAAGATGTCCAGCGGCAGGTCTTCGAACATGTAACTGAGCCCCACCGGCCCCCGCACGCCGAACCGGTCATCGGCGTTGTCCTGCAACTTCACGCGGAAACCGCCACCGAAATAGACGGGCAGTTTGCCGCGGCCGACGGGAATCCAGTCGAACTTGTGGAACAGCGCGTCGGCATGGAACTCGAAGTTGTTCTCATGCCAGAAGGACCACGCCGCCGCACCGTCAAGCGCGATCTGGTCATTGAGCCAGTATTTCACGGAAACGCCGATCGGCTCGCCGAGGATCAGACCCGCGCCGAATCGATGATCGGGCGCCCCGTCGGACCGGCTCAAGGCGTTCGTTGAGACCTCCGCTGCCTGGGCAAAACCGCCCAGCAGCGCCATCATGATTGCTGTGACGAATAATTTCTTCATAGCGCACTTACTATCGTTCCCTGGGTCCGGTCCGACAACTGTTCGTTCGAAAAAAATCCCCGCCCGGTTCCCGGGTCCGACCCGCTTCTAAACCGGCAGGCTTTACATCCTCAAAGCACCGGTTAGTCTGGAGGCACCGCAGCTTTTCCGCGCCGCTTGACCGCGCCAGCCGGTTGATTTGTGACTAATCGGCCCGTGTACTGTCGAAGTTGGGAACGGCACAAACGGGCTGCAGCGAAGCAGGCGGAACATTGTTCCGGGTCCGGAGTTTAATATTCCGCGGCGGTCCGGCGCAGGGAGATGTTACCGGCGGGTCTGATGCGCGAAATATTTGGCGAAAAATGAACAGGCATGGCGGATGAGGCGTCCATAGACCGATTAACCCCTTTGATGAAACGGTTTCTGCAACCCGGGCTGTGGCCCCTGCTGCTCGCGGTCTGTTTTGTTTTGACCGGTTGTTCCACGCAGCATTATCGAAAATCCGCGGACAAGGAGGCGTACGGCGCGATCGCCCAGAAGTCGCCCCTGGTGAAAAACATGGAGGAACATTTCACCATCGAACAAACGAACCAATTCTTTCTGGAGGGTCTGCCCGCGACGACGAACGTCGAGGAGTTTTTGGGCCGGGACGGCGAGCTGGAGCGCGGGGCCCGCGTCATTTCCCTGGAGAAGGCGCTGGACATTGCGGTCACTCACAGCAGGATTTATCAAAGCCAGAAGGAGCAGCTGTTTCTCGCGGCGCTCGGTCTGACGCTTGCGCGGCATCAGTTCGCCCCCATTTTTTCCGCCGGCGGCACGGCCAGTTACAACGTCAACACCGCCCCGGTGGTTGACACCGTGCCCGACCCCACCGACCCCACGGGACAACGGCAGATTCCCGTCATCAGCGACAACCTGGCGGAGTCACGGAGTTTCAGCGCCAGCGGCCAGAGTCTGGGCAGCATTTTGCTGAGCACCGGCGCGCGTCTGTCCGCCTCCTTCACTTCGGATTTTTTCCGCTATTTGAGCGGTGATCCCGGCACCCGGGTCTCTTCACGCGTCCTGGGGACGCTCATCCAGCCGCTTTGGCGCGGCGCGGGCTACCGGGTGACGATGGAAAACCTGACTCAATCCGAACGCAACCTGCTTTACGCGCTGCGCAATTTCACCCTTTTCCGAAAGCGATTCAGTGTGGATGTGGCAACCGCCTACTACCGCGTGTTGCAGAGCCGGGACGTGGCGCGCAACAGCTATATCAACCTGCAAAGCTCGCGACGGAACGCGGACCGGACGCGTGCGCTCGCGCGCGAAGGCCGGGTGACCCAGGCGGATCTGGGGCGGCTCGAACAACAGGAACTTCTGGCCGAGAGCCAATGGATTGCCGGTCTGAACAATTACAAGCAGGACCTCGACAGCTTCAAAATCCAGCTTGGCCTGTCCACGGACGCCAATATCGTCCTCGACGATCGCGACCTCGAACAGTTGAAGATTGTTCACCCGGACATCAGCGTGGAGGAGTCCACCAAAGTTGCACTGGCGACGCGGCTCGACTATCAGAATTTGCGCGAACAATTCGAGGACGCGGGTCGAAAGATCGGCATCGCTGCGAACGCCCTCAAGGCACAGGTGGACCTGGTCGCATCCGCGGGGATCGACAGCCCACAGGAAAGCTCCACGCGCTTTCCCGTGCCGGACATCAACCGGTACAACTGGAGCGCCGGCCTGAACTTGAACCTGCCGCTCGAACGCAAGGCGGAGCGCAACGCCTATCGGGCTTCATTGATCACGTACGAAGCGGCCCGGCGGACCTTCGAACAACAGGCGGACCAGATCAAACTCGATGTGCGAAATGGCTGGCGCGCCCTGGACCAGGCCAAGCGGAATTATGAGATCAACGAGATCGGCGTAAAGCTCGCCGAGCGGCGGGTGGAGGAGCAGAATCTTCTGGCCGAGCTGGGCCGTGCGCGGGCACAGGACCAGGTGGATGCGCAGAACGCTTTGAACGATTCAAAAAACCAGCTGACCCAGGCGCTGGTCAGCCACACCATCGCGCGCCTGCAATTCTGGAACAATCTGGGAATCCTTTACATCAAAGACAACGGACAATGGGAGGAGGTCGCCGATGCCAAATCGAACTAAACTCTTTACCTTGCTCAAATCGCAACCGCGCTGGCGCGTGGGAGTCTTCATCCTGATCCTCGTGCTCGCCGCCGTCTGGCTGATGAGCGGCGGCAAAGGCACGACGAGCGCCGCGATGTTCACCGCCCGGCGCGGCCCGCTTGATATTTCCGTGCTCGAAGGAGGCAGCATCCAGGCGCTCGAATCACAGGAAATCAAATGCGAAGTGCGGGTGGGCTACCAGGGCACCAAGATCCTGAAGATCGTCGAGGAAGGCTACCAGGTCACGGATGAGGACGTGCGAACCAACAAGGTCCTCGTGGAACTGGATTCATCCGACCTGCAGAAGCAGATCGTCCAGCAGGAGATCCAGTTTCAGCAGGCCGCCGCGTCGCTGACGGATGCCCAGCAGGGTTACGACATCCAGTTGAATCAAAATGTCAGCGACATCCAGGCCGCCGAGCAAAAGGCGCGCTTTGCGCGGATGGATTTCGACAAATTCCTCGGCGACACGGTCACTCAGGGAATCATCGACCAGATCGGCCTGGAAAAGGAACTTGCGGCGGAAGCAGCAAACACGGGCGATCGAAGGCCGCCTGCCGACCAGTCCACGCTGGCCGTGCCGCCCAACAGCGGGCTGATAGTGGCACCCGCCCCTTCGGGCGACGCGCCAAAAACGGTCCAACTGGCCGGCGGAGTCGAGAGGCCCGTTCAATCGCCGCCACTACCCTCCGCGGAACCGGCGCCCAAACCCGACAAACCGCCCGCGGGACAGAATCTTGAAACGGGCCCTATGACCAACGCGCCCGCGAAAAAGATTTTCGTGGATTTTTCGAAATTTGCAAAGATCGAGGCGCTCGGAGACGGCGAGGCGAAACAAAAGCTCCGCAAGTTCGATGACGATTTGCAGGTGGCGCAAAAGGAACTCGGCCAGGCGAAGGCCACGCTGGAAGGCACGAAGCGGCTTTTTGAAAAGGGTTTTGTAACCAAGATCGATCTGGAGCGGGACGATATCGCCTACGAAAACAGCCGGCTCAAAGTGCAGACGGCGGACACGGCGCGCGACCTGTTCCTGAAATACGAGTTCACAAAATCCTCGGAGGAGGCATTGTCGAAGTACGCCGAAGCGATGCGCGAACTGGATCGCGCGAAAAAAGCGGCAATTTCCAAACTGGCGCAGGCCGACGCCAAGTTGAAGTCCGCCCAGGGCCAGTACAACGTCCAGTTGCGCCAGCGGAACGAATTCAACGAGCAGCTCGAAAAATGCGTGTTGAAGGCCAAAAAGGCCGGACTCGTCGTTTACGGCGGCGGCGGCGAGGAGATGTTTTACTACGGCAACCAGGAACCCATCCGCGAAGGCGCCACCGTGCGCGAACGCCAGGCCATCATCACGATCCCCGACATGACAAAAATGTCGGTGAAGGTAAAAATTCACGAAAGCTACATCAAAAAGGTCAGGAAAGGCCAAAAGGTCCGCATCACCGTGGACGCGTTTCCCGATCAGGTCCTCGACGGTGAAGTCACCAAGGTTGGTGTGCTGCCCGATTCACAGAACCGTTGGATGAATCCCGACATGAAGGTTTATCTCACCACCATCACCATCAACGGCACGTACGACTGGATCAAACCGGGCATGAGCGCGAAGGCGGAAATCCTGGTGGACCATCTGAGCGATGTCGTTTATGTGCCGATCCAGTCGGTCGTGCCGAACGAGGGAAAACAAATCTGTTACGTTGTTCACGGACTCAAGCCGGAGAAGCGCGAGGTCGAAGTCGGCCAATTCAACGACGCGTTCATCGAGGTCAAGAGCGGATTGAAGGAAGGGGAAAAAGTTCTGCTGCGTCCTCCGGAAAGCGGTCAGCCGGAAACGAGTGATAAGGCCCCGACCGAGAGCGGAACGGAAAAAGGCAAGCCGGAGCAGAAATCCGCCCCGTCAAAGGCAGCGGCTCCTGTAAAAGTCGGATGAAATGCCCGTTCACCCGTGACCTGCAAATGGAGAAATCGCCAACGCCAGCGTCCATCGTTCAGTTCGACAACATCCGCAAGACCTACCGGATGGGTCTGGTGGTCGTCGAGGCGCTGCGCGGCGTGTCCCTGGGGATCGTGGCTGGCGAATACGTCAGCATCATGGGGCCGTCCGGCTGCGGCAAGTCCACCATGTTGAACCTCCTCGGTTGCCTCGACCGCCCTTCATCCGGCCGTTATCTGCTCGGCTCCGAGGATGTGTCCGAAATGGACGACGACGCGCTCTCCGCCGTTCGCGGCGCCCGGCTTGGATTCATTTTCCAATCCTACAACCTCATCCAGCAACTGACCGTCGTGGAGAACATCGAAGTCCCGCTTTACTACCAGAACAGGCCGGAGGAGGAGAGCCGGACCCTGGCCGCCGAGTACGCTGAACGCGTCGGGTTGGGCAATCGTTTGAATCACAAACCGTTCGAGCTCTCGGGCGGCCAGCAACAGCGCGTCGCCATCGCGCGTGCGCTGGTGAACGACCCGCTCGTCATCCTTGCCGACGAGCCGACCGGCAATCTCGATTCCGCATCCGGCGTCGAGATTTTGAAAATCTTTGACGAACTCCATCAACAGGGCAAAACCATCATCCTCGTGACGCACGACGAAAGTGTTTCGCGCCACACGCGCCGCGCCATTCGCCTCCGCGACGGCCAGGTCGAAAGCGACGTGCGGTCATGAATGAGCATTCGCGAATGACCAGCCCCGCAAGCCAGGAGGAAGGTCCCGCGCGCCGGGACTGTTCGCGGGAGTCGCCCGCCGCCCTGCCTCATGTCTGACACACCTCTCCATTTCTCGGCTTCCCCCCGTGCCGCCCACGGATCGGCTCTCACACGCCTCAACCGCGCCGTGCGGCTGGGTGTGAAGAGTCTTTGGCTGCACAAGCTCCGTTCGCTTCTCACCGTGCTGGGCATCGTGTTCGGCGTCTGCTCCGTCATCGCCATGCTGGCGATCGGCGAAGGCGCGAGCTACGAAGCTCAGGAAACGATCAAAAATCTCGGCAGCCAGAACATCATTCTTCGCAGCGTCAAACCACCGGAAGAACAGAAAGTTTCGGACAAGGGCAGCCAGAGCTACGTGCTCCAGTACGGCCTCACTTACACCGACATCAAGCGCATTAAATCCACGATTCCCGGCGTCACCGTCGTTGTGCCGGGCCGAATCATGCGCGAATACGTCTGGAACATCAGCCGGCGCGTCGACTCCGAAATCATGGGGACCGTCCCGTGGTATCCGCAAATGCGCAACCACCACGTCGCCACCGGCCGTTTTTTCACCGAGGCGGAAATGGAGGACAAGGCGAACGTCTGCGTTCTGGGCGCAGGGATGGTCAAGGCCCTTTTCCCCCTCGAATCGCCTCTCGGCAAAGACGTCCGCATTGGCGGTGATTATTACGAGGTCATCGGCGTGATGGAACCGGTCGGCAAGGCGGCACAACATACCGAAGCGGCCCAGGACAGCGCCCGGGACGCCGCGGAGCGCATGTTCATTCCGCTCGAAACCGCGAAGACCCGTTACGGCGAGATCCTCCGCAAGGTGCGGAGCGGGAGCTTCGAGCAGGAGAGGGTCGAACTCCATGAAGTGACGGTGAAGGTGGAAAAACTGGAGCAGGTCGTGTCCGTGTCGGAGGCGATCAAGCAGCTCATGGAGCGCAATCATAAACGGAAGGATTACGACATTGACGTCCCCCTGGAAAAACTCAGACAGGCCGAACGCACGAAGCAGATTTTCAACATCGTGCTTGGCTCGATCGCGGCGATTTCGTTGCTCGTGGGCGGCATCGGCATCATGAACATCATGCTGGCCAGTGTGACCGAGCGCACGCGTGAGATCGGCATCCGCCGCGCGCTCGGCGCCAAGCGCCGCGACATCATCACGCAGTTTCTCGTCGAGACGGTGATGCTCTCCGGCGCCGGCGGGGTGATGGGAGTGTTGCTGGGCGTGACCATCCCATGGTTTGTCACTCACTTTGCCGGCATGAGAACCATCATCACCTTATGGTCGCCGATGGTCGCCTTCAGCATTTCCGCCATCGTCGGCATCGTTTTCGGCATCTATCCCGCCACACGCGCGGCGCAGATGGATCCGGTGGAAGCGCTCAGGCATGAGTAACGCTGACGCGTGATGAATGTGTTTGACCAAACCTCGCCCAGCGAACGAGGACGTTGCGAAATTTCGAGATTGACCGCAGGGGACAGGAATAATACGCACCGGGCTGTTACCCGAGCTGTCCCGAGAAATCACAGGCCAGGAAATGGCGAAAACTCAACCCGTTCGATTTATGATCAACCCGAATCCTGCATGGCGTGGTCAGGGCTTTCGATTGCTTACCGTCGTTGGCAGGTATTGCCTGGCCGCCATCTTGTTGTGCCTGCTGTTGCATGGCGGCGGGACGGTCGTCCGGGCGTAATCGGACGATTTCAACGGCGGCAACGACACGGGCTGGACACATTACGATCCGTTCAGTGGTTTCGGCGCGCCGGCAACCTACAGCTTCCCGAGCGGCGGCTATCGAATTCAATCGGCCCTCTCCCCGAGTCCGGGCACGCTGGGACCGAGCCGGGCCGGGAGTTTGAGAACGGACCAGACTTACACCGACTTCTCAGTCAGCTACGATCTGGTCGATTGGAACAACTCGCTGAATCAGGCCTTCGGTGTTTTGGGTCGGGTCACTAATCCCGGTCTGGGCACAACGGATGGTTACGCTTTAACATACTCGACCGGTGGTTCCATTGACATTTCCAGAATCACCGGTGAAGCTCCGACCGGGTTGGGGTCGTTCTCGGTTACGCTCAACCCCGCGAACGATTATCGCTTCGTCTTCACAGGGACCGGAAACACTCTCGCCGGCCAGGTTTTCGATCTGAGCGACCTGTCCACGCCTCTCGCGACTGTCACCAGCATCGACTCAACCTACGGCAGCGGCATAAACGGGTTCGTGGTGTTCGACAACTCCGGCGCGGCCACCGCCGACGCAACGTTTGACAACTATGTCGCCACTGTTCCGGAGCCTTCATCGCTCGCCCTGCTGGCGGCTGGGGGCATCGGGTTCATGTTGTTCAAGCGCCGCAGTTCTAAATCGTCCTGCTGAAGACAAATCCGCCCGGTCGGTCCGGGTCGGGCGTACGCCCGTCAGTCGGTTTGCCACCAGGCGGCGACCATCGCGGCAACACGTTTCTCGCTCGACTTCTTGGCCGGTTTTCCCTGCACTTCCGACAATGCTCGTCCGCATAAAAGCAATCGTCGTTCTGGGCTTGCTCTTCGCCGCAACGCCTTGCCGCGCCGCCGTGGGCCTGGTGCGCACCATCGACGAAAGACTCCATTACCTCGGCACGCCGGGCGACCCGGAATGGAAGGAGTTCGAAGGGAAAACACCTGAAGGACGAAAGTTGGACGTTCAGTTCACCGCGCACGCCAACACGAACGAAGGCACGCTGTTCATCCGCCAGCGCGATGTGAAGCTGGACTGGAGTGTGGAACTAAATGGGCGGAAAATCGGGAAACTGTTTCTCTCCGAGCAGGACCTTGTCCAGGCGCTGGCGCTGCCACCCGGCGTGTTGCGCGACGGTGTAAACACCCTTTCAATCATTCCGCCGAAAGAACGCGACGACATTGAGGTGGGCCAGTTTGTCCTGGACCAACGCCCACCGCGGGAGGCGTTGAACGAGTCCACATTGAACATTCGCGTCGTTGACGACGAGAATCAAAAACCTTTGCCCTGCCGCCTCACCGTCACGACACAATACGGTTCGCTGTTTCCGTTTTACATGGAAAACTCCGCGCCCGCCTTCGCCGTCCGGCCGGGTGTCGTGTACACGCCCGATGGCACGGCGCGGATCGGATTACCCTCTGGAGTTTTCAAACTCTACGCTTCGCGTGGTTTTGAATACAGCGTCAGCACTCAGAGTGTCACGCTGCCGCCCGGCCGGACGTATCCGATACACCTGCGACTCAGGCGGGAGGTCCCAACGCCGGGCCTGGTCGCCTGCGACACGCACGTCCACACGTTCACGTACAGCCATCACGGCGATGCCACCGTGGAAGAGCGGATGCTCACGCTGGCCGGCGAGGGCATCGAACTGCCTGTTGCGACAGACCACGATGTTCTGATCGACTACGCGGAACCCGCGCGCAAAACGGGCGTGCAGAATTATTTCACGCCGATCATCGGCGACGAGGTCACCACGGATGCAGGCCACTTCAACATTTTCCCTGTCCAGGCGGGCAGCCGCGTGCCCAACCGTCATCTCACCGACTGGCCCAAACTGATGGGGGAATTGCGGGCGACGCCGGGCGTGCGGGTCGTGGTGCTGAACCATCCCCGCAACATCCACAGCAACTTCCAGCCGTTCGCGGCGAAGAATTTCAACCCGGTCACGGGCGAAAACCGGCGCGGCTTCGAATTCAGTTTTGACGCGATGGAGGTCGTAAATTCATCGGCGTTGCAATCCGACCTGATGCTGACGTTTCGTGACTGGTTCGCGTTGCTGAATTACGGGTATCGCGTCACGGCCGTGGGTTCGAGCGATTGTCACGACGTGAGTCGCTACATCGTCGGCCAGGGTCGCAGCTATGTGATGTGCGACGACGCCGATCCGGGAAGGATCAACGTCGAGGCGGCCTGCCAAAGTTTTCTCAAAGGCCGGGTGCTGGTGAGTCTGGGGTTGCTGACGCAAATGACGGTCGAGGACAAATTCGGCGTCGGCGATCTGGCCACAGGCCTCGGCGAGCTGTTGCGCGTGAGCGTGACCGTGCTCGGACCATCGTGGACCAGCGCGGATCGCGTCGAGCTTTACGCGAACGGCGTGAGGATTCGCGAGCAACAGGTCGAAGCGCCCGTCAGCCCGGTCGAGAAAACACGCGTCACATGGATCATTCCCAGGCCCGCTCACGATGTGCATCTCGTCGCCATCGCCTCCGGCCCGCCGGTGACCGGACCGTACTGGCAGATTCCAAAACCGTATCAACCCAGCTCGCGCGCGTGGGAGCCGCGTGTCATCGGCGCGACAAATCCCATCTGGGTGGACGGCGACGGCGATGGCAAATTTACCGCGCCGCGCGCCTATGCGAGGGAAATCGTCAAACATAGTGGTGGCGACCCGGGCAAATTGATCGCCGAACTCGCGAGGTACGATGAAGCGGTCGCCGCCCAAGCCGCAAGTTTGTGCCAGGCGTCAGGCGGGGACGTGCGTTCCGCGGAATTCGAGCAAACGCTCAAAGGTGCACTCCGGCAGGTGCAACGTGGTTTTGCGGCCTACACGGCCACCCTTCCACCGAAAGCAAATTGAGAGGGGTTCGATTCGGCGGTGTTGCCGGCCGATTGCGCGATGTGAAGCAAGCCCTTGATCGAGTGTGAATCGCGAGGATTCATTGAAACGCATCCGCGAGTCCCCGGCGGGCTGGGATTTTCTTGTGATTGGTGGAGGTGCCACCGGGCTGGGCACGGCGGTGGAAGCGGCGTCGCGGGGTTACAGCACCGTGCTCGTGGAGCGGGATGATTTCGCCAAAGCGACCTCGAGCCGCAGCACCAAACTGATC
>DATNDF010000113.1 GCA_035607015.1 Candidatus Angelobacter sp.
GCCGGCATCGTTTTTTTCTGTCTCGATCCGTTTGAAGATCGCAAAACGCCGGATCTCAGCGGCCCCGCCATCGCGGGCGAGATGAACAAACAGTTTGGCGCCATACAGGACGCGTTTGTCCTCACCGTGCCGCCACCACCCGTGATGGGCCTTGGCACCATCAGCGGCTTCAAACTCTTTGTCGAAGACCGTGCCGATCTCGGTTATGACGCGCTTTACCAGAACGTGCAGGGGATCGTCGGCAAAAGCTACCAGACCCCCGGACTCGCCGGCACGTTTTCGACCTTCACGGTGAACGTGCCGCAATTGGATGCGGACATCGACCGCGTGAAAGCCAAGCAACAGGGCGTGCCGCTCCAAAACCTTTTCGAGACGATGCAGATTTATCTCGGCTCGCTTTACGTGAATGACTTCAACCGCTTTGGCCGCACCTATCAGGTCATCGCGCAATCCGACGCGCAATTCCGCGACCGCCCCGAAGACATCACGCGCCTCAAAACCCGCAATGCGAACGGTCAGATGGTCCCGCTCGGGACACTCGTGAAAGTCAACGAGACACACGGGCCCGACCGCGCGATGCGTTACAACGGCTATCCCGCCGCTGAAATCAACGGCGGGCCCGCGCCCGGCTTCAGCTCCGGCCAGGCCGAGGCTCTCATCACCAGGCTTGCGAAGGAAACCCTGCCCAAAGGCATGACTCCGGAATGGACCGAGTTGACATATCAACGAATTCTTGCCGGCAACACCGCCGTCTATGTTTACCCGCTTTGCCTGTTGCTCGTGTTCCTCGTGCTTGCCGCGCAATACGAGAGCTTCCGCCTGCCGCTGGCGATCATCCTCATCGTTCCGATGTGCCTGCTGTTCGCCATCACCGGCGTCTGGCTGTCCCACGGTGACAACAACATCTTCACGCAGATCGGTTTGATTGTGCTGGTCGGGCTTGCGTGCAAGAACGCAATCCTGATCGTCGAGTTTGCAAAGCACAAGCAGGACGAGGGCGGACTTTCGCCGGTTGAAGCCGCCATCGAGGCGTGCAAGTTGCGCCTGCGTCCGATCCTGATGACGTCCATCGCCTTCATTGCGGGCGTGTTTCCGCTGGTGAAGTCGCACGGAGCGGGCGCCGAAATGCGCCAGGCAATGGGCATCGCGGTTTTTTCCGGCATGATCGGTGTAACCTTGTTCGGTTTGTTTCTCACACCGGTGTTCTATGTGGTTCTGATGAAACTCGGGCGGAAGAAAACGCCCGCCCCCGCTCGAGAATCAACGGGGCCAGCGGTGGGTTCGGCCGGAATCGCAACGGGCGCCGCGGCGGTTGCACTGCTGCTCGTTCCGATGTCCGCCAACGCCGGACTATTGACCGTCGGTCCTGACTACAAACAACCGACGAATTTCGTCCCCGCGAGTTACAAAGCCGAAGCGCTCGGCTCGTGGAAGGAAGGTCGGCCGCTCGACAACGTGCCGAAAGGCGACTGGTGGGAAATCTTCGGCGATGAGGTCTTGAATGACCTGGAGTTGCGGGCTGCGAACGCAAACCAGGAACTCAAAGCGGCGGTCGCCCGTGTGGACCAGGCCCGTGCGACTGCCCGTGTCGCCCGCGGCGATCTACTGCCGTCGCTTAACCTAGACCCCGGCTTCAACCGACAGCGGATTTCACCCAACCAGCAGCCGAGCTTCGGCCCGCTGACCGCCAACACCTTTCGCGCTCCGCTCGATTTGAGCTACGAAATTGATCTCTGGGGTCGCGTCCGGCGCGGATTTGAAAGCGCCCGTTCCGATGCGCAAGCGTCGCTGGCGGCGTTTTACAGTTTCCTGCTCACACTTCAGTCCGATCTGGCGCAAAACTACTTCGCGCTGCGCGCACTTGACGCCGAAATCGCGACCGTCACCGGAACAGTCGGCTTGCGCAAGGAACAGGTCCGGCTCGTGCGAAGCCGCTTCGAGGGCGGCATCGGCAGCGAGCTGGATGTCGCCCGCGCGGAAACCGAGCTGGCCACCACCGAAGCCGAGGCCGAATCACTCGCGCGCCGCCGGAACGAACTGGAAAACGCAATCGCCATACTGGTCGGCGACAATCCGTCCGTTTTCCGGCTCCCGGCTTACACCTCGAACGATTGGAACCCGCAGCCGCCGGTGGTTCCCGCGGGATTGCCCGCGGATCTGCTCGAACGCCGGCCCGACGTTGCCGAGGCGGAGCGGCAGCTTGCCTCGGCCAACGCGCGCATCGGCGTGGCCAAGGCGGCGTTCTTTCCGGTGTTAACCCTCACCGGTTCGGGCGGCTATGTGAGCGGCGACATCGACACCCTGTTCAAGTGGGACAGTCGCACGTGGTCAATTGGTCCAAGCCTTTCGTTGCCCATCTTTGCCGGCGGCCGCAATCGGGCGAATTACAAACGGTCGCTGGCGACCTTTGATGAAGCCGTGGCGCATTATCGCCAGCGAGTCCTCGTCGCATTTGGCGAAGTGGAGAACAGCCTTTCCGGTATTCGTCACTTGATTGATCAGGCCGCTGCGCAGGAACGCGCCGTCGCGAGCGCCCGGCGCGCCGCCGACCTGGCGCTGGACCGCTATCGGTCCGGCATCGTGAGCTATCTGGAAGTCGTGGACGCGAGCCGCGATGCGCTCCAGGCCGAGCGCGCCAACGCGCAGCTCGCCGGTCAGCGCCTGATCGCTGGCGTACAACTTGTCAAAGCACTCGGAGGGGGCTTCCAAACTGATGTCCGGGAAGCCTCGTTGCCGCACGAAATATCGAAGCGGTGACTCGCCTGGTTTACACACGACCATCAAAAAGAAACTGTATGAGCATCAACTACCATAAACCTGACGGCCTTCGCCATCCCGGACGATTGTTCGTGCTGTTGAACGAATTTGACTTCGCCGCATTCACAGTGCGCCCGCGCTACCCGGGTCTGGCCAGATCCGAAGCGCCCCGGAAGCGTGGTCGCGTTTTTAAAATTCACCGGAAAGGAATCCAGCCATGCCGGCCCTTGTCGCCCTGATGGTTTTTTGCATCGTTTTCTTCGGCCTGATCTGGCACGACCAGCCGCCCAGACGGCCTTCGAAATGATCGGACACATCATGACCACGAACGGGAAGAACGTTGAACTCAATATGAAACCGACCATTGAAATCAACGAAGGAAACTTCGAGAACGAGGTTTTGAAGTCGGACCGACCGGTCCTAGTGGGCTTTTGGGCGACCATGGGAGACACATCTCAGTTGCCCTTGCCATCCTTGATGTGCGTTTCGATTGGACTGGTTTCAAGGAGGAGTCCGGCTTAACATCCAAACATGACGGCGAAAGTCTGGCCGATTGCTTTCTGTTGCGGATTCGCCATGGCCCTGGCGACAGAAACCCAAGCGACTGACCGTGATCTGGCGCGTTTTGCCACAGCCAAGGAAAAGCAAATCCGGGAAAGCGCGGAAACCCTGACCAACAAGGTCCCGGCCATCGTTTGGAAGTTTTTTGATGCTGTGCGGGTGGATGACTGGGAAACCGCAACCAATCTAGCCGAGCAGATCCAGCAGGCGAGCGGACGCTATACCAATTCAGTGGCAAATGAATCCGTTTCTCCAGTGCTCAAGACACTGATCTGGCCGTCCATCAACGAAATGATCGGCACCTACGAACAGTATCACGAATGGGACAACAAGTGGTTGCATCGGTTTGGCAAGGAAATCATTGATTCGATTCCTGAAGGCAGCATCTATTTCGGCGGCACCGATCCCGGAAGATTCATCATTTCGTCGCTGATCGAGCCAAAGGAGGACGGAAAGCGCTTTTTTGTGCTGACTCAAAACCAATTGGCTGACCGCGCATATCTCGAATACTTGAGGAAGCGGTATGGCAAGAAGCTTTACATCCCCGGAGACGAGGATTCGCAAAGGTGTTTTCAAGAATATACGACGAACGCTCAACAGCGATTGGAACAAGGCGGTCTCAAACCTGGGGAGGATGTCCGCGTGGTCAACGGTCATGTTCAAGTCAGCGGCGCCGTCGCCGTCATGGCCATCAACGGTCTGCTGGTCAGGATCATTTTTGACAGGAATCCGGGCTATGAATTCTATGTCGAAGAAAGTTTTCCTCTCGACTGGATGTATCCCTATTTCTCGCCGCACGGCCTGATTTTCCAACTGCATGATAAACCGCTGCCGGAATTGGGCACCGCGCGCGTTGAAAAAGATCAGGACTATTGGAGGCAGCTGACGGGAGAATTGATTGGCAAATGGCTTGCGACCGACACGCCGATCAAGGAAGTCTGTGATTTCTCAGACAGGGTCTTTCTCGACAAGAACCTGGACGGATTTAAAGGCGACAAGGGTTATGTAAAAAGCAAAGAGGCGCAAAAGACCTTTTCCAAGCTCCGTAGTTCGCTCGCCGGCCTGTATGCTTGGCGAGCTGAACACGCCCGGGATACGGATGAAAAAGTTCAGATGCGAAACGCGGCCGATCTGGCTTTTCGTCAGGCCTTCGCGATCTGTCCGTATTCCCCGGAGGCCATCTACAATTATGCGATTTTTTTGGTAAAGTGCAAAAGGGCTGATGATGCCTTTCTGTTGGTGAAAACCAGTCTGCGGCTTGATCCCGAGAACAGCCAGCTTCGGGACCTCATCAAATGGATCAAAGCCGCACAGTGACAACGCAACAGATGGCAGGTCGGTCTCCTGATTGGGCGGAGGGTGATTGAAGTGCGGTCACCCGGAACGGTTCACACATCAGGGTTGGAGCACAATTCCAAGGCGGTGCATCGTGCCTGATCAATTATGGATTTGGTGACACTTCGACACCTGCTCATGGTTTTTGACTCACTCGCCGATAATCTTCACCAGCGCCCGCTTTCGACGCCGTCCGTCGAACTCACCATAGAAAATCTGTTCCCAGGGCCCGAAGTCCAGTTTGCCTTTCGTGATGGCAACGACGACTTCGCGGCCCATGACCTGCCGCTTGAGATGAGCGTCGGCATTGTCCTCTCCCGTGCGATTGTGCTGATACTGTGACGTGGGCGCGTGGGGCGCGAGTTTTTCCAGCCAGACTTCATAATCGTGCAACAGGCCCTCCTCGGCATCGTTGATGAACACCGAAGCGGTGATGTGCATCGCGTTTACCAGACAAAGGCCATCCTGAATCCCGCTCTTTTTCACCAGAGCCTCAACCGTGTCGGTGATGTTGACGAAGCCACGGCGGTTGGGGACTTCAAACCAGAGATGTTCTGTGAGTGATTTCATGGGCTTGATATGCCGGGGAATGAATCCCCAACTCAACGAGATTCCATCGGCGCCTCGTGGAATGATGCGGGCTGATCTCGTGCGAGATTCTGGCTGGAGAAAGCCATTTTCCGATGATCGTGGCCCTGATAGCGGACTGGACGGGAGATGGAGACTGAGTGGGCTGATTAACGCTTGACGCCATTCCAGTCGAGGGAGATTTTCCGGCTATGGACTACTCATTAAGCTCAGAAGGAACTTCTATTAGCGGCTTATCAAGTCAATTCATGCTGACACTGAATAGTTAGGCGCACTTTGATATGAGCGAATATTTCGTAGTTACCATTTGCTTCGTGATTTTAGGGTGCTATGTCTTTGCAGTTTTCCGCTGGTGGCATCGGCATCTGACTGCTCTTGCATCGCGTTATGATTTGGCCGAGCGCCGCAAGCGTGCGTCGCGTCAGTCTTTGATTGTGATGTTGCTGGTTTATCTTCCAGTACTGGCTGTGCTGCTTGTCAGTATGATTCGCTCGTCCGCCAGCGGGTTCTTCATCGTTTCCATTTTTATTTTGGCTCTGGCGCCGACTTTCATTTGGTATGTCCGGCAGATTCCGAAGCTTCGAGATTTAGGTTATTATGGAGGCCAGACATGAGCCGTACGCCTAACAAATCGCGAAGCTGTGTGAAGGCCCGGATTTGGTCATTTTGGAAAACGAAAAAGTGGTTCGAATCACTCTCGAAAAAAATAACAACGCGCCATAACCAAAATGTGAACGCCGATTTTTCCGCGCCTCTTACTCGCGGGGAGTTTTCACACAGACTCTCGCTGAAGGCAACGCGGAGTGGCGGTTCCAGTTCCGCTTCGCGGTTCACGTCATCTGGTCCCGCGTGCCTGAGCTTTCGCGGCGACGAAGTTATTCACCGTCGGCTGCGGCGGGGCATTCCTGGCGGCCCACCGCCCCGCCCATGAATAACTTCGGATGACCTATATCTGGACGTTAGTCAAACCGAACTATGCTCGTATATTTGGCTGTGCTATGACAGTCATCGGTTATAGGTGGGCGCTCATTCTTGCCTGCTTGTTGGTTGTTGCACTGCTCGCCCTTGCTTGGCACCTCGCGATGCAGTCCGCCGTACAACAGGCAGACGAGCGAGGGGTTTGGAGCGCGATAGTGGATTACGGGCGTTGCCGTGATGAGGCCTTTCGGTCCGAGCCTGAGCGTGCAGTCGAGCAGCTTTATATCATTGCCTGCTTACCCCCTCGACGGACCAACAGCCCCGGTCCTCTCCTCTGGATTGTGGAGCGGGAGCGGGACCGTGACATTCGTGAAGTGATTGCATATCTTCGCACGAAGACAGGTAAGGATTTAGGAGACGATCCGGCGAAGTGGATTGAGAAATATTCGGCAGATAAAAGATGACTTTGAGCCGAACAGGTCGTTGGAGCCAGCGCCGGTTGGCGCTGGCAGTTCCGCTGCGCGGTTAACGTCACGAATGTGGCATGGCTCAGTTTTTCGTTTAGCGGCAACCATGCATGAAAAAGTGCCCTTATTGCGGCAAGGAGTATTCAGATGAATATTCCGAATGCGCCATTGACCAGAATCCACTGGAGTCCTGCAATCCTGAGCCGCCTCCGCCAGCGTCCAACCCCGAAGCTCGGAGCGTGGAGTCCCCTACCAACATCAGTCAGGAGGATGCAGATACGAAAGAGCCGGATGGATTCCGATCCTTGGGCATGTTTGACCCTTTTGAGGCAGACCGTTTTTTGAAGCGTTTCACGCAAGCTGGCGTTCGCTTCCAAATAGACAGGATTGAGCGACGAGTGTTTACCAGCGGACGAGCATGGTCCGGAGCAGGGTATGTCACAAGGAATGCGATTAAGATATTTGTCCATAAGGATGACGAACAACAGGCCGCCAAAATAATTTCTGCGGATTGGAAGCTTTGATGTCGCCGAATCAGTCAGTAGGCGAACTGGTGCCCTGCGTTGCGGTTTCGAACCGCTGGAGAACGACACACTTTATCGGCGCAGCGTCAACCCGTCTCCGGCACCGGGCGCTCGCTGACCTGCATCCCGAAAGCTGGACTTGGGTCCGTGGGAGCAGATTATTTACGGGGAGTTCGATGGCCGACGGAAGAAGCGCTTACTCGTGAAAATCATCGGCGAGTGATTGACCGCTCCGTAGTCATCGGTCCAGGACGGCCCGATGGGTGCTCCCGCCTTACCGGGAAACCAGACCGACGAGATCACTGCGGTTGACGGCGCCATAGGAACGGCTGTCGTCGCTGACGGGCCGGTTGTCGCCCAGCACAAAATAGCAGTCCCTGGCGATCGCAAAGGTGCGGTTTCCCATTTCCCTGGGGGCGGTGTAGGTCTGGGTCGGCAGATAAGCCTCGGTCAGCGGGCGTCCATTGATGTAAACCTGGCCACGCCGCACTTGAATGGAGTCCGATGGCAGGCCGACGACCCGTTTGATCATGAGTTCTCCCCGTTCGCGGTCGCGCACGACCACAATATCGCCGCGCCGATAGCCGCGAAAGAACGGGAGCCAGCAATTGACCAGGCAATAATTGCCGGGTTTCAATGTGGGCAGCATGCTTTCCCCCTCCACCACGACCGTCGAAAGCACGAAGTGTTGGGCGAGTAGGAATGTGATGGTGGACCAAAGGAGGGTGCACAGGAGGATGTAGCCCCGCCGCGTTTCCGGCTTGATCAGGCCAAGGCCGCCGCACCTGATTCCCTTCGCTTCCCGGTCTTGAAGTTCCATACTGCGTTACGTCCGCTGCAATTGCCGCACGAAACCTGTTCGCGTTTCGTCCTGCCGCGCCAGAAATTCGCCCTGCAGTTTCAGTGCCAGCCCAGAGTGTCAGGGTCACACCGTTTTTCCGCGAACAATTCCGCTGCTGGTTGGACGTGGAAAAGCATCGGGTGTTCAACCGGCATTGGAGTTGCAATGCAAATGTGCTTCGGTCTTGAGCAGTGCTGGCCGGCAGAAAACCCGGCGTGACTCGATTAAACGGGATTTGATTTCCCGGGTTGAGCCGCTCCGGTCCCGCTCGTACGAAAAGCAGATTATCGGGCGGAACGCATCGGCCATGACCGAAAGGAACAAAAAATGACCTGGCCACCCTCGGCGAACAACTCGACGCATCCGTCCTCCGGCGCCACGTACAACACACAACACGCGCTGCCGCTTCCCTGTCAGCCGACATGGCGCGAGCAATGGCTTTGGGAACGAGTTTGTGCAGCGAGTCGTCTGCAATTGCTTGTGAAGCGCAGAGGAAAGCCGCGGAGAGAAGCGCCGCGGCGATTGGTTCCGCGCCCGCGGTTTGTCGCGTTTGCGTTTGCCAGTGTGGATGGTCGTTGGCACCATGCCGATCAAACCCATATGCGACAACAGGACTTTTTAGGAGTCATTTCTTATGTTCAAAGCCATCGCCGCGACCATGTTTGCTGTGATTTTCGCCTCCGCGAACGCAGCCGAGCCGTTCCGCAAGACCCTGACCAGCGCGGAGCATAACCTCCGCGTTGATCGGTGGGAGATCACCGGCCGCGGCCTGAAACTTGCGAAGAGCGGGGACTGGTCCGTGCGCAAATTCACGCTTCACGGCGGCAAACAGGAGGGTGTGGATCTGATCGTCGTGGACAATGGCCGGCTCAAGTTCATCGTGATTCCGACGCGCGGGATGGGCGTGCTGAAGGTCGAGCTGGGTGACGTGCGCCTCGGCTGGGACTCGCCCGTGAAGGAAGTCGTCCATCCGCAATTCATCAATCTGCAGAGTCGCGGCGGACTCGGCTGGCTCGAAGGATTCAACGAATGGCTTGTGAGGTGCGGCCTGGAATACGCCGGCCACCCCGGCAAGGACAAATTCATCAACAATGTAGGCGACGAAGCCGAGATGGATCTCACCGTGCACGGGCGCACCGCGAACATCCCGGCGTCAGAGGTCGAGGTGGTGATCGACCGCGACGCGCCCCACCGTATTCACGTTCGTGGGCGGGTGGACGAACGAATGTTCTACGGCCCGAAGCTCGAACTGCGGACCGAGATCTCGACCGAACCCGGTTCGAACTCGATTCGCATCGAGGATTCGATCAAGAACCTGGGCGCGTTCGACCAGGAGTTCCAGATCATCTATCACTCCAACTACGGCCCGCCTTTGCTGGAGAAAGGCGCAAAATTCATCGGCGCGATCAAACGCGTGACACCTTTCAACGCGCGTGCCGCCGAGGGTATGAAACAGTTGACCGATTACGAAGGGCCAACCAAGGGCTTCATCGAACAGGTCTATTGCGTTTATCCTTACGCCGATGAAAGCGGCCGCACGCTCGCGATGCTGGAAAACGCCGCGGGCGACAGGGCGGTGTCATTGGCCTTCCAGGTCGGACAGCTTCCATATTTCACACTCTGGAAAAACACCACCGCGCTCGAGGAAGGCTATGTGACCGGACTCGAACCGGGCACCGGCTTTCCCTACAATCGCCGCATCGAACGCCAGTTCGGTCGCGTGCCCAAACTCAAGCCCGGCGAAAGCCGCCGGTTCACCATCGATTTCGCCATCCACACCGGCAGGGACGAGATCAAACGCGTTGCGGACCAGATCGAACGCATTCGGGCCGGCCGGACGACGCAGGTGGATGCGGAGCCGGCAAAGGCGGAATAATTCCCTCCTTCGCCGCACGGGTTTCGTCGATTGAGAGCCTTTGGGTATTGAACCTCACCCGGCGCTTTGGCATAACTCCCGCCCGTGCATGATTTTCATTACGTGGCCGGCAAGCTCTGTTGCGATGGCGTTTCCATTGACTCGCTCGCCAAAAAGCACGGCACGCCGCTCTACGTCTATTCGCAGCGCACACTCGGGAATCATTTCCGAAAGCTCGACACCGCGCTCGCGCCGCTCGATCACCTCATCTGCTACGCGGTCAAGGCGAACTCCAATCTCGCCGTGCTGCGCGCTCTTGCAAACCTCGGCGCGGGCTTCGACATCGTGAGCGAAGGTGAACTGCGCCGGGTCATTGCCGCGGGCGGGTCGCCGAAGAAATGCGCCTTTGCCGGCGTGGGAAAGACCGAGCCGGAAATCGAATTCGCGCTGCGCCGCGGCATTTACTCGTTCAACGCCGAGAGCGAGCCGGAGCTGGAGCGGATCAATTTTGTCGCTGAGCGGTTGAAAAAAATCGCGCCGATTGCCGTGCGTGTGAATCCGAACATTGATGCCGGCACACATGCGAAGATCACCACCGGCACTTACGAAAACAAATTCGGCATCGCCTTCGAGCAGGTCGAAAGTGTCTATGCGCGCGCGAGCCGGCTGAAAAACCTGCGCCTGCGCGGCCTGCAGATGCACATCGGCTCGCAACTTACCGAGGTGAAACCGTTCGAGAAGGCTGTCAGGAAAGTTGTGCCCTTGGTCGAGAAACTGGCGACGAAATATCAATTCGAGTTCTTCAGCATCGGCGGCGGCCTGGGGATTGTTTATCAACCCGCGCTGGCCAGCGGCGCGCCGGATTGGTGGGCGAAACCGCAGGCAAAACACATCCTGACGCCTGCCACCTACGCCGCCACGCTCGTGCCGCTGTTGAAACCGCTGCGGCTGCGGATTCTCATCGAACCGGGCCGCTTCATCGTCGGCAACGCGGGCATTCTGGTCACGCGCGTCGAATACGTGAAGCGCACGGGCAAAAAGAACTTTGTCATCGTGGACGCGGCGATGAACGACCTGATTCGCCCCGCGATTTACGATTCGTATCACGAGATCGTGCCGGTGAAGCACAAGAACGGCCCGGCGATTTCGAGCGACGTTGTCGGCCCGGTCTGCGAATCCAGCGATTTCTTCGCGAAGAACCGTCCGCTGCCGAAGGTGGGAGAGGGCGATAATCTGGCGTTGATGAGCGCCGGCGCGTACGGCTTCGTGATGGCGTCAAACTACAACACGCGTTCGTTGGCGGCTGAAGTGCTGGTCAATGGCAACAAATCCGCCATCGTGCGCGAACGCCAGGATCCGCCGGAAATCTGGAAGGGTGAGAGATTGCCGGCGTGGTTGAAG
>DATNDF010000114.1 GCA_035607015.1 Candidatus Angelobacter sp.
GGCCTTTTTTTTGCGCTGACACTCTGTCAGCGTACGTCTCCAAAAGTTTAAGGGTTTACAGAAAGCACTTTTTGCCGGGTAATGTCACTTTGCTGAAAGTTTGCTACTTTTGCCTTATAAGTTTTCACTGGAAAACAGCTGACGGAATCCAACTCCATCCTGCGACAAAACAAGTTCAAGTTAGTTAAGCGTCTCGTTCGATTTCGGCAGTTCATTGAGACACTTATTGGAGCATGGATTACGTCCGTACGGTCGGCACGAATTCCACCGTCTGGATGACCTCGCGGTCTCTGGGCAACGCAACGAGATGTCGGAAATCGGTGCCCACCACACCGGAGGTGGCGTTCACCTCGGGGGCCGTGAACGCATTGACGGCCACGATGGGACACTTGGCTTCGACCGCGCGCACGAAATGATTCGATTCGTGATACGCCCGATAGCGCTGGTCGTTTCCGGAATCGATGTGATGGAAGATCACCTGCGCCCCGGCGCGGGCCTGCTGAAGAGTCAAATGCGGGTTTGGGCCGTCGGTGAACCCGGGAGTCACCCAAAGGTCGTTGCAGATCAGAACTCCCGCGGTCAAGCCGTCCACGGAAAACACAAGCGGCGTCGTGCCGGGGGAAACACGCTTGGCATCGCCATAGGTCAGACATTTCTTGGCATAAACGCCTGCCAGCGCACCGGTGGCGTTGATGATCCGGACCTGATTGAACAGCTTGTCTTGCTCCTTCCAGCCCGTTCCAACCAGAGCGGTCACGGCGAATTTGCGGCACAATTCGGCAATCTCCGCCATGCCGGCGGCTGCCTCGTCCTGGCGCATTTCGCGGACACCGACGGTGAGAAACATCTCCGGGAAGAGTACGAAATCGGCCTTTTCCTTGCCGGCCTGCTCAATGGCGAGGCGCGCGTTGGTGAGGTTCTGCTCGACGTTCTTGTGCACGATGACCTGCGCCAGGGTAGCACGTCGCGGCTTTGCCGCAGCGACGGTTTCCCCCGCCTGGCCGCCCCGTGGCAAGGTCGCTCCGGCCACAGCGATGGCAGCTACATTTTGCAGAAATCTGCGGCGATGCATGTGAGTATCTCCTATTTTTTCATCCCGAAATGGCGCAGGACGAACTCAAGGTCTGTCTTGTCCGGTCCCGTGGTCTCGGGGTTCTGGGGCCAACCGGCCACAATTTCGCACTCGACCTTCAGGGCGTCCATCTTTTCCTTGAGCCGCAGGCCGAATCCGATCTGGTGAATGTCGTCGCTCGCATCCTTCCTGGGTTTCAGGGATTTCCCGAGGTAGTGCAGGAAGACCGGCGGCGCGTCCGCCGTGAGATGGTTGATGGGCGAGCAGTCCTCCATCAGCCTGGCTTTCTCCGGCGTGATGGTTTTGAACAGCTCATCAAATTGTTCAACCGGTGAACCAAACTTCGGTGAGTCCATTCCAACCAATTGCCATATATTGGGCGTCTGATACGCCTTGCCGGGAAGGTTCTCCTTGATCCAGCGCGGGTCGTAGGCGGTTTGCGCATCAAACAACGCGATGCAGTTCAGCCGCGTCGATTCTCGAGCCACGGGGTCGTCGCTCCTGGGGTCGGCGAGGTCTTTGTGAAAGCCGATCCAGAGCGACATGCCGGCCCCGGCCGATCCGCCGGCGCACGCGAAGCGCGCCCCGTCAAGGTTCCATTCTTTAGCGTTGTGGCGAAGGAACTGCACGGCCCGCGCGCAGTCGAGGAAGATCGTCGGGTAGATGATCTGGTGGGGTCCGGGATGCGATTGCAATCTTCGGTAATCGATGGAAGCGCATGACACGCCGGCTTTGAGGAAATTATCGAGCGGCAACTGCGTGAGGATCTTGCCCTTGTCACCGCCGCCGAAGCCCCCTCCGTGAATGAAGATGACGAGCGGTGTGGGCTTGTCCGATTTGGCCTTCCACAGGTCGATGACGTTGAATTTCTTGTCGCTCCCGTACACCACGTCGGTCATGTCCGGCGGAGTCGTGGAGGCCGATTTCTTCGGCGGACCGTTGGGAGCCGTATTTTTCGCATTGGGGTTTTCTTCCTGCGCCGCCAGGAAAGCCGTGCCCAGAAGTGCCGTGATCAGCACCATGGGAAGCATCCGAAGTTGTTTCATATCGCGTCTCCTTCTTG
>DATNDF010000115.1 GCA_035607015.1 Candidatus Angelobacter sp.
CTCTCTGCGCCGCGAACAGAGCCGCACGATCAATCCGATTCCTGAGATCATGGCGATGGATGAGCTGCCGACGCCAAAGCCCGCGTACATTTTGAAGCGGGGTGCTTACGACGCGCACGGCGAACAGGTTTCCGCCGACACTCCCAAAGTGCTGCCGCCATTCCCCGCGAACGCGCCGCGCAATCGTCTCGGCCTTGCGCAATGGCTGTTATCACCGGAGAACCCGTTGGTGGCGCGTGTGACGGTCAACCGCGCGTGGCAGATGATGTTCGGACGCGGTATTGTCGAGACCAGCGACAACTTTGGTGCGCAGGGCGCCGTGCCGACCCATCCCGAATTGCTCGACTGGCTCGCCCGTGATTTCATGACCTCGGGCTGGAACTACAAGGTGCTGTTGAAGAAAATCGCGATGTCCGCGACGTATCGTCAGTCATCGAAGGCGGGGCCCGAACTGATCGGCCGCGACCCCGACAACAAGCTGCTCGCGCGCGGGCCGGCGCGCCGCCTCACCGCTGAGATGCTGCGCGACGAGGCGCTTGCGGTGAGCAGACTGCTCGCTGGAAAAATCGGAGGACCGAGCGTCAAGCCGTATCAACCGCCCGGCCTGTGGGAGATCGCGATGGGCAACCCGAAATATGAGCAAAGCCGTGGCGACGATCTTCACCGTAGGAGCCTGTACACGTTCTGGAAGCGCACCGTGCCGCCTCCGACAATGATCGCATTCGACGCGCCGCAACGGAATGTCTGCATCGTGCGCCGCCAGAGCACCAGCACACCGCTTCAAGCGCTCGCCCTGCTCAACGACACGCAAATTGTCGAGGCCGCGCGGTTCGTCAGCGAACGGATGTTGAAGGAAGGCGGGAATACGCTGGCCGACCAGATCGCCTGGGCGTTCCGGCTGGTGACCTCCCGTCGTCCGACACCACAGGAGATCACTGTTTTGAAACGACTGTTTCAAGAACAGCACGATTTGTTCGCGGGTGATCAGCAGGCCGCCGCGAAGCTGCTTGCGGTCGGCGAGCAGCCGAACAATCCGGCGCTGCCGCCGGTGGATCTTGCGGCTGGGACCGTTTTGGCAGAAGCTCTGCTGAATCACGACGAAGCGGTGATGAGACGGTGAAAAGTGATTCCCGCAATATTCGAGCAGCGTTCGTCAAACGGGCGCTGTTTCCGCGATTTTGCCGTCGTCTGCGCATCGCGTTTGTGCATACTCCGCCTTCGATGACCACCCTTTTGCGTTCATTGATTGCTTTGTTGGTCGTCGGTGCCGAAGCGATCTCGCTGGCCGCAGCCCCTGCGGCTTCGTTTCCCGAACCTTACAATTCCGAAACGCACGGCAGTCCAATGCCCGCCGCGGACGCCGCGCGCTCCTTTCAGCTTCCCCACGGTTTCCGCGTCTCGGTCTTTGCCTCCGAACCGGACGTGCAGCAACCGATTTCGATGGCTTTCGACCCGCGTGGCCGCCTTTGGGTCGCTGAAAACTACACTTATGCCGAGGCGCAGATGACCTTCGCGACCAACCTCAACGACCGCATCCTGATTTTCGAAGACATGGACGGCGATGGTCATTTCGACAAGCGGACAGTCTTCTGGGATCAGGCAAAGATCCTGACCAGCGCGATACCAGGCAACGGAGGCGTATTCGTGTTGTGCCCGCCCAGGCTGCTGTTCATCGCAGATCGCAACGGTGACGATGTTCCCGACGGCGAGCCGGAAGTGTTGCTGGACGGCTTTACAACTACGACGGGTAATCGTCACACGTTCGCCAACGGTCTCAAGTGGGGTCCCGATGGCTGGCTGTGGGGCCGGGTCGGCATTTCCAGCCAGGCGCACATCGGCCGGCCGGGCGCAACCGACAACGAACGCGTCGTGATGAACGGCGGCATCTGGCGCTACCACGCGCAACGACGCGTCGTCGAGGCGGTTTGCCACGGCACGACGAATCCCTGGGGCCTCGACTGGAACGAAGTTGGCGAGCCGTTCTTCATCAACACGGTCATCGGCCACCTCTGGCACGCCATTCCCGGCGCGCACTTCAAGCGCATGCACGGCGAAGACGTCAACCCGCATAGCTACGATCTGATTGACCAGCACGCGGACCATTACCATTTCGACATCGGCAAGGGTTGGACGGCGTCGCGCGTTCAGGCCGATGGCAGCGCGGCACCATCGAGCGACGAGCTGGGCGGCGGTCATGCGCACGCCGGCCTGATGATCTATCAGGGGCCGAACTGGCCAGAGCGGTGGCGCGGACGGCTTTTCACGCTCAACCTTCACGGGAAGCGCGTGAATGAGGAACGACTGGAGCGCAGCGGCTCCGGCTACGTAGGACGCCACGAGCCGGATTTTCTGCGCGTCGGCGATCCGTGGTTTCGCGGCCTCGACCTGCTGCAAGGCCCGGACGGAGGTGTGTTCATCTCGGACTGGTCTGACACCGGCGAGTGCCACGACAGCGACGGCGTTCACCGCACGTCGGGCCGGATTTACAAAGTCACTTACGGAGTGCCGAAGAAGATCAAGCTTCCGGACCTTCGCGCATTATCGGACACCGACCTCGTCTCGTTTCTGTTCGATGCGAACGAATGGTTGGTGCGACAGGCGCGTCGCGTCCTGGCGGATCGCGCGGCCGAGGGGAGCGACATGCGAAGCTTGCAAGCCGTACTGTCGAATCGATTCGAAAAACAAACCGGGAGCGTCGCGAAACTTCGCGCTCTTTGGGCGTTGAACGTGGCGGGCGGCGCCACGCCGGATTGGCTGCTTGCGC
>DATNDF010000116.1 GCA_035607015.1 Candidatus Angelobacter sp.
CGCCTTGTTCCTGCTCAACTTCATCCCGTTTGTGTTGATGCCCGGCCTGATCTTCAGCCTGTGGACCCGCTTGGGCGTGCGGCCGCGCGCCGCGTGGAACTGGATGTGGCTTCTGCCGACCGGCTACTGCTTTTTGATTCAAGCCGGCGGCATCGCCAATGACGCTTTCCCAACCGTCTACGCCATCGCAATGGTCGACTTCGCCCTTCGCGCTCTGGAAAAGGTTCGACGCGCCACATCCCTCGACCCTCGACCCTCGACCCTCGACCCCGGACCCTGGACTTTCGACTTTGGACTTTCCATCCTCTCCGCCGCTCTGCTCGTCGGCGCGAAAGCCAGCAATCTTCCCCTGGGCCTGCCCTGGCTCGTGGCCATTGCGCCGCTGATTCCGCGGATTTTCCGCACGCCGCGCTACGCCGTCGGCATGGCCGTTGTTTTATTGATCGGCATTCTCGTTTCGTTCATCCCCACCGCCATCCTGAACAACCATTACGTCCACGATTGGTCGGGATTGAATTTGGAGAAGGCGGAGCTCAACATGAAAAACCCCGTCGCGGGCGTTGTGGGAAATGCGGTCGAGCTCACGCTGGACAACTTCGCTCCGACGTTTTTCCCGGTGTCCGGCTGGTGGAGTCAACACGCTCCCGCGTTGTTTCCCAAAGCGTTCATTCGAATGATGGACGCAAACTTCGAAGGCGGTTATCTCGCGATCGGCGAAATGCCGACCGAAGACTCCTCCGGGATCGGCTTCGGAATCAGCGTGCTGCTGGCTGTGTCCGTTGTGGCGGGTTTTTGGCGCCGCTCAAAACCAAAAATCGCGGAACACCGAATTTTGCGCCGCGCCGTTTTGATCGCCCCCTGGCTCTCATTGCTCGCTTACACCATGAAATCCGGCATGGTCGGACCGGGCCGCCTGATCGCACCTTACTACCCGCTTTTGTTTCCGGCATTGTTGCTCGGCGCCGGGCAATCGCAAATCGTGCGCCGTCTTTGGTGGCGTGTGCTGGCCGCGGGAGTCGTCGCGCTGGCGCTGGCGGCGCTCATCCTCCTGCCCTCGCGACCGCTCTGGCCCGCCCGAACCATTCTATCCAGGGCAGTCGCCGCGCACCCCAGCCAGCCGCAATTAAAGCGCGCGCAAAAAGTCTACGAAGTCTACGCGCAACGTCCCGACTCGCTCGCGTGCATCCGTTCCTCCTTCCCGCCGAAATTAAAAGTGATCGGCTTCATGGGCACCGGCGATGACCTCGATATTTCGCTGTGGAAACCTTACGGCTCCCGGCGCGTCGAACCGTTCCTGTTCGAAGATTCGCCCGCAACGATCCGCCAGTTCGGAATCGAATATGCGGTCATCAGCGGCTTGGAATTGGACGTCAAAAAAACGACTATCGAAAATTATTTGCAACGCACCGGCGCGGAGCTCCTCTTCACCACCAATGCCACCCTGACCGTCCAGCAAGGTCCGGAGCCGTGGTACCTGGTGCGCTTCAAACCGTAGGTGGTAGGGACAGCGCGCCGCGCTGTCCGCGCCGCGTTCAGCGGCGCAACAGTACGTGTCAAACCTGGCACGCCATTGTATCACCGCTTGAAGGAGGAGGGCCGCATCCTCCGCGACAAAGCGTGGGAACTCTGCACGCTCTTCGACACGATCTGTGGCCAGAGAATGTGAACCTCTGAACCGGAGCGCCGACTTGCAGCGCTCCGGTTCCTGTATCGTCATCCGCATCGACACCGAAGCGGGCCGCAGCGAAAGCTGCCGCCTCCGCCACGAAGTCTGCCCGTGCGAACTCGGCCGGCACGCCGTCAACGGAATCGGCGCGCTGCATGATCCGTACGCAAGGAAAGGCCGCGGCGCCATGCGGCCTGCCGCGGCCCTTTTGCGATTCGTTGCCGACGCCGGCCGATTAAGCCGCGGCTTTGAACAGCTCGAAGGAATTGGAGCGTTCCAATGCCATCTTCACCAGGCGGACGTTCAGGTCCGAGGCGTTGCCGTCGCCGAAGATGATGCGAGCGATCTCCTTGGCGATGCTGTCGAGCGTCTGCAGGTTGGCGCGGTTTTTCCAAACCTGTTCCATCGCCATGCGGACGAGGCGCACGTTGATCTCGGGCGCGTTGTCGCCAAAGATGATGTGGGCCACATCGAGCACGAGCGTCTCGAATTGTTGGTTGGTCTCTTGACTCATAGGTTTCTTTTCTTTGCTGTTGCCTTTGGGAGTGGGCACAGCGGGTTCATTGCTCCGGGGCGGCTGGGTGGCCTTGCCTTCATCGGAGCTCGGGTGTGATTTTGCCACACTTTCCAAAGTTGCTGCTTCCACCGTTTTCGCGGCGGGCGCCGCCACCGG